>NZ_JBHVEG010000088.1:0-25754 GCF_042802395.1 Promicromonospora sp. NPDC057488 | reverse complement strand
GACCGAGGTCGCCCGCCCGCCGTCCTGTGGTGCGTCAGCCCTGGTCGAGGCCCAGCAGGTCGTCCTCGGTCTCGCGGCGGACCAGCACCCGCGAGGCGCCGTCGGACACCGCGAGCACCGGCGGGCGGGGCAGCATGTTGTAGTTCGACGCCATGGAACGTCCGTAGGCACCGGTCGCGGCGACGGCGAGCAGGTCCCCCGCGCGCACGTCGGCCGGGAGCCGCACCTCGTGCACCACGATGTCGCCCGACTCGCAGTGCTTGCCCACCACGCGCGCCAGCACCGTCTCGGCCGTGGACGAGCGGCCCACGATCTCGGCGTGGTACGCCGCGCCGTACAGGGCGGGGCGGATGTTGTCGCTCATGCCGCCGTCGACGGACACGTAGGTGCGCGTGAAGTCCGCGCCGTCGTCCGCCGAGACCGTGACGGGCTTGACCGTGCCGACCGTGTACAGCGTGAGGCCTGCCGGCCCGACGATCGCCCGGCCGGGCTCGATCGAGAACCGCGGCAGGCTGGTGCCGAGCTCCTGGCACACCCCGGACACCGACTGCGCGATGTCCTTGGCGACCCGCTCCGGGTCGAGGGCCACGTCGCCGGGCAGGTAGGCGATGCCGTAGCCGCCGCCGAGGTCGACCTCGTCGACGAGCACGCCCGACCGCTCGGACAGGTCGGCCCGCAGGCGCAGCACCACGCGCGCGGCGGCCTCGAACCCGTCCGGGTCGAGGATCTGCGAGCCGATGTGCGAGTGGATGCCCAGCAGCTTGAGCTCGGGGTGCTTGAGCACCTCCAGCAGCGCGGCCATCGCGGGGCTCTCCGCCCCGTCCGCCGCGTTGACCGACAGCCCGAACTTCTGGTCCTCGTGGGCCGTGGCGATGTACTCGTGCCCGCCGGCATGCACGCCCGTGGTCACGCGGACCATCACCGGCGCCACGACGCCGCGCTCCCCCGCGAGACGCGCGACCCGCTCGATCTCGACCAGCGAGTCCACGATGATGCGGCCGACCCCGGCGTCCAGCGCGCGCAGGACCTCGGCGTCGGACTTGTTGTTGCCGTGCAGGCCGATCTCGGCGCCCGGCACCTCCGCGCGCAAGGCGACGGCGAGCTCGCCGCTGGAGGCGGTGTCGACACGCAGGCCTTCCTCGCGCGCCCAGCGCGCGACGGCCACGGTGAGCAGCGCCTTGCCTGCGTAGTACACGTCCACGCCCGCGCCGACGGCGCCGAACGCGGCCTCGAACGCCGTGCGGTAGGCGCGGGCGCGCATCCGGAAGTCGGCCTCGTCCAGCACGTAGGCCGGGGTGCCGTGCTCGGCGGCGAGGTCGCGGACGTCCACGCCCGCGACGGCCAGCGCGCCGTCCGGCAGCCGGCCGACGCCGGTGGACCAGGGCGCGCCGGTCACATCCGCTCCGGAGCGCTCACGCCCAGCAAGTCGAGGCCGTTGGCCAGGACCGTGCGGACGGCGTCGTTCAGCCAGAGCCGGGCCCGGTTCGCCTCGGTGACCTCCTCGTCCGGATAGGGCGACACCCGCAGGCCCTGGTTGTACCAGGAGTGGTAGTCACCGGCCAGCGCCTCCAGGTAGCGGGCGACGCGGTGCGGCTCGCGCAGCTCAGCCGCCTGGGCAACGATCCGCGGGAACTCGGTGAGGCGCCCGATCAGCGCGGCCTCGGACCCGTGGTCGAGCAGGGCCGGATCGAACCCGTCCGCGCGACGCACGCCCCGCTCGGCCGCCGTCCGACCGTTGCTGACCGTACGGCTGTGCGCGTACTGCACGTAGAAGACCGGGTTGTCGTTGGTCTGCTTGAGCATGTCCTCGCCCTGCAGCTCCAGCGGCGTGTCCGCGGGGTAGCGCGCGAGCGAGTAGCGCACGGCGTCCCTGCCGATCCAGTCGACGAGGTCACGCAGCTCGATGATGTTGCCCGCGCGCTTGGACAGCTTGGCGCCGCCGACGTTGACGAGCTGGCCGATCAGCACCTCGATGTTCGTCTCCGGGTCGTCCCCGGCGCACGCCGCGATGGCCTTGAGCCGGTTGACGTACCCGTGGTGGTCGGCGCCGAGCAGGTAGATCTTGCCCGGGAACCCGCGGTCCTTCTTGGACAGGTAGTACGCGGCGTCCGACGCGAAGTAGGTGGGCTCACCGTTCGCCCGGACCATCACGCGGTCCTTGTCGTCGGTGAAGTCGGTCGTGCGCAGCCAGACCGCGCCCTCCTGGTCGAAGACGTGGCCCTGCTCGCGCAGACGGGCCACGGCCTTCTCGACGGCGCCCGAGCTGTGCAGGTCGCGCTCGGAGAACCAGACGTCGAAGTGCACGCCGAAGTTCTCCAGCACCTCACGGATCTCGGCGAGCTGGTGCGTGTAGCCCGCCTCGCGGGCGACGGCGATCGCCTCGTCGCGCGGGAGCTCCGGCAGCTCGGGGTGGTCGGCCAGCACCTTGGTGGCGAGCTCGCTGACGTACTCGCCACGGTAGCCGCCCTCGGGCACCTCCGTGCCGGTCGCCCGGGCCAGGATCGACTCGCCGAAGCGGTCCATCTGGGCGCCCGCGTCGTTGATGTAGTACTCGGCGGTCACGTCGGCGCCGGCGGCGCGGAGGATGCGCCCCAGCGAGTCGCCCAGCGCGGCCCAGCGGGTGTGCCCGATGTGCAGCGGGCCGGTCGGGTTGGCGCTGATGTACTCCAGGTTGATCACCTGGCCGGTCAGAGCCTCGCCCCGGCCGTACGCCGCGCCGGCCTCGACGATGGTGCGCGCGAGCTCGCCCGCGGCGGCGGCGTCGAGCGTGATGTTCAGGAAGCCAGGGCCGGCGACGCCGACCGACTTGATGCCCGGCGTCGCGCCGAGGCGGGCCGCGAGGTCCTCCGCGAGCGCGCGCGGCGTCGTGCCCGCCTTCTTCGCGAGCTGGAGGGCGACGTTCGTGGCCCAGTCCCCGTGCTCTCGCTGCCTCGGTCGCTCCACGTGGACCGACGCCGGGACGGCGTCGGCGGGCAGGGCGAGCGTGCCGTCGGCGACGGCCGCTGCGAGGGCAGCGCTGAGTGCTTCTGAGAGCTCCGTGGGGGTCACGGATCGATTCTATCGGCCGCGCCCCCGCCCCCGTCCCGTTGTCCACAGGTAGGCAACCTTCCGCCCGGGGGCTGCGTCTATGGTCAGATCGCCCGCCGAACCCGGAAGGTAAACATGACCACCGACGACCCGCGCGACCCGACGGCGCCCTCCGACGGCGGAGGGATCCGGGTCGTCACCACGGGCTCGACCGCCGTGGAGGAGTTCACGCGGTTCGCCGAGGCCAGCACGGCGCGGCTGCACCGGATCGCCGTCATGCTCTGCGGTGACGAGCACCGCGCCCACGACCTGGTCCAGGTGGCGCTGGAACGTACCTACCGGGCCTGGGACCGGGTGGGCGACGGCGAGCCGTTCGCCTATGCGCGGCGGGTGATCGCCACCGCCCGGATCGACACGTGGCGCCGCACCCGCCGGGACGTCACGGCGGACCCGCACCAGCTCCGCGGCGCGACGGTGGCCGACGCCACCGAGACCCTGCTCCACCGCGACGAGCTCGTCCGCGCCCTCCACACCCTGCCGGCCGCACAGCGGCGGGCCGTCGTCCTACGCCACATCCTCGACCAGACCGAGGCGCAGACCGCCGCGGAGCTGGGCATCTCCGTCGGGGCGGTGAAGTCGGCGACGTCGCGCGGCCTCGCCCGGCTCCGCGGTGTGCTCGACGGAACGATCGAGGCGCCCGCGGTGCCCGCTTCCGGCAGCACGACGGGCGAGAGCCGTGCGATGGCCCAGCGCGCCGTCCGCCACGAGAGGCGACGCCGGGCCGTGCTGGTGGCGGGAGCCGCGGCGCTGGTGGCCCTCCTCGTCGTCGCCGGCCTCTGGGCCGGCCTGGGAACGCTGCGGGCCGAGCCGGTCCCGCCCGCCCAGCTGCCGTCCGGGCAGAGCGTGGTGTGGGACGACCCGCCGCTGTACGAGCCCCTGGTGGAGCCGCCGGCGTCCTGGACCGAGGAGACCGTCGGCCGACTTCGGCTGGCGGTACCGGAGAGCTGGGACGACGAGTCCACCGACCAGGCGGGCGGACAGGCGGCGTGGGTCGACGGCCCGACCGCCGTGCCCTTCGACCGTGCGGAGCTCAACGTCTACAACCAGGCGGAGCGCTACCCCTGGGACCGGGCCGCCCAGGCGGACGTCACGCGCGTCGACGTGGCGGGTGCCGCATCCGTCCTCGTCGTGCGGGAGGACCTCACGAGTGACACCGGCGAGCCCGTGTTCTCGGTCGTCGTCGAGGTCGTGCTCGACGGCGGAGGTGTCTACGTCCTGGAGTACACCGCGCCCGACGACGGCGAGCAGGAACAGCGCCTCGGCACGGTCCTCGGGTCGCTCGCCGTGGCGCCGTCGTAAAAGATCACGAGGGCCGGCAACCTTTCCGGCCCCGGGACCGTCTGTGCTCGACATCTCGACGAGAAGGAGTGCTCGATGACGACCGAAGACCTGGGGCGACCGGACCACGGCGCCGAGGCAGGCACCGGCACAGGCGCCCGCCGCGACAAGGCCCGCCGGACAGCCACGGCCCTGGTCCTGCTCACGATGCTCGGAGCAGGCGGCCTGTCCGCCTGCTCATCCCTGGGCGGAACCTCGGTGGCCGCATCCGGTGACTGGGCGCAGCACTCCGCGGGTGGGGTGTCGTTCAACCTGCCGCCCGACTGGGAGTACCAGGAAGGGCTGAGCTGGCCGGGTTCCTGGGCTCCGTCGGACGGCGCCGAGGGAGGGCCCAGCTTCACGGTGGAGACCCTCGACGCGATGAGTGCCGACACCGGCAACGGTGCGCAGGGCAAAGCCGTCGACGTTCCCGGAGCGGTCGAGGCCGAGTACTGGCACCACGACGTCCCGCCCGAGGGCGGCGACCAGCACGAGATCGCAGTCACGCTGTCGGAGTGGACCCTGGCCAAGGTCGTGCTGACGGCGGGCGACCTGTCCGACGCGGAGTCACGCTCGATGTTCGACCAGGTGGTCGCCTCGCTCCGGGTCGAGGGAGACGACGACTTCGAGGTCGCCGGCAGCTTCGGGCCGTACACCGACCTGACCCCGACCGGCGCGGACGCCGAGCTTCCCGACCTCGGCGACCTGCCCTCGGGCGTCCCTGACGGCTGGGACACGGCGGGCACGACAGGGCTCGGGATCGCCCTCCCGGGCGGGTGGCCCGGCGAGCCCGACGTCGAGAGCGCCGCGTGGATCCACCCGGGGACGGGCGCGCGGATCCGCGTCGACGAGGCGGCGTCGGCCGACAAGTGGGAGACCGGGCGCGAGGGCACCCCGTTCACCATGGAGGGCGCGGACGTCGCGGTCGCGTCGGCCTCCGTCGTCACCGACAAGACCGGTCAGGAGCTCGTCGAGGTCCAGGTCGACGTCCGACGCGAGGGCGGGAGCGGCTACACCGCCTTCGTCGACGCCCCGGCCGCTGTGCTCCCGGACCTGCTGATCCCGTTCCTCGGCTCGCTCAGCTTCGAGCCGGAGGCGGGCGGCACCGGCGGCTGGGTCAACGGCCTGCCGGAGTACCCGGACCTGGCCGATCCCCCGGCCGACTGGGCAGAGGACACGGTGAACGGGCGCTTGCGGCTGGCCGCGCCGGCCAGGCTCGAGCGGGAGAGCGAGGGCTTCTGGATCCAGGGCACCCACGGGGCCGAAGCCATGCTCGACGTCTACTTCTACCCGGAGGACATCGGCATGGACGCACCTACGCAGGAACAGGTGCCCGGGCAGACCTCGGTACGTGTGGACGGTGCCACCTCGGTGCTCGTCGAGGAGGTCAAGGACCACGACGGCGGTCCCGACACCTTCGTCGGCGTCGCCGAGATCGTGCTGGAGACCGGGGAGGTCTGCTCCATCTCGTACCACGCGGACGGGATCGAGAAGTCCCGGAAGGAGTTCGGGCAGATCCTCGGCTCCCTCGAGGTGCTCGACGAGAGCTGACGGTCCCCTCGAGCGTCGTGCCCGACGGCGGACCGCCGGGCACGACGCTCGTCACAGGTATCGATGCACGCTCCGGGCCGCTCACCTGGTAGTCTCGCTTCGGCCGTTAGGTGAGCATCGCCTCCCCGAACAGCGGTCTCGCGCCTGTAGCTCAGTGGATAGAGCGTCTGCCTCCGGAGCAGAAGGTCGGGGGTTCGAATCCCTTCAGGCGCACAGACTGCGAAAGGCCCCCTGAACTGCGGAAACGCAGCACAGGGGGCCTTCGTCGTACTGCCGGGACGCGCGCAGCGGTGCCCACCCGTGGCCCGGCCGAACCGCTCAGACCGGATAGTCGACGCCCCCCGCCGTCGAGGCGTTGGCGGCGACGTCCTCCCGCAGCCGGTCGACCGCGCGCGTGACATTCGCCAGCGCGTCGCTGCCAAGGATCAGCCGACGCCGCGGCTTGGGCGCGGTGACCTCGGCGTATACGGCCGCGGCCGACGCCGTGGCGTCCCCGGGGAAGAGCAGCGTGGCCGCGTCCGGCAGGGCCACGGCGTCCAGGAACGGGCGCACGGCAGGCTCGTAGTCCGCGATCCGCGCGCCGGACACCCTGGTGCGGCCGATGATCCCGGTCCGGATCGAACCGGGCTCGACCAGCAGGGTGGTGATGCCGAGATGTGCCACCTCGCCGGCGAGTGCGTCGGTGATGCCCTCCAGCGCGAACTTGCTCGCCGAGTAGAAGCCGTTCACCGGGAGGCTGGCGATCCCGTCCATCGAGGAGACGTTGACGATGGTGCCGCCGCGCTGTTCACGGAGCGTCGGCAGAACGGCTCGCATCATGCCCACCGCCGCGAAGAAGTTCACCTCGAACACCGCGCGGTAGTCGGCCTCGTCCTGCTCCTCGACCGCTCCGATGAAGTCGACTCCCGCGTTGTTGACGAGCACGTCGATCCGCCCGAACTGCCGTCGGGTCGCCTCGACCAGCCGCGCACGGGCATCGGCGTCGGTGACGTCAGCCGTGACCGGGAGCAGGCTCTCCGGGTAGAGCGCGGCCAGATCGCGCAAGGGGTCGACGTCGAGCGCGGCAGCCGCCACGCGGTGCCCCTCGGCAAGAACGTGTTCGGCGAGCAGGCGGCCGAGTCCGGTGGCTGCGCCAGTGATGATCCAGGTGGACATGATGGTTCCTTTCGGTACGTGCGAGGAAGGTGGTCGGGCGGGTCGGCTCTGCTCAGACGGCGGCAGGGCCGTCGAGCAGCGCGGCCGCCCGCCGCCGGGAGCGGCGGTTCGCGACCAGGATCGCGACGGCGACGACGACGGCACCCACGTAGAAGAGCGTGGAGACCTGGAAGACGGCGGCGTAGCCCTCCGCCTGGGCGACCGGGTCCGGGTCCGTCTCGTGGCCGACGGCCGAGGCGAAGATCACGGTCAGGATCGCGAGCCCGACCGAGCCGCCGATCTGGTGGGCCGTGTTGACGAGGCCGGAGGCCGCACCGGCGTCGGACTGGTGCACGTCGGCCATGCCGAGCTCGGTGAACAGGATGATCGCGATGCCCTGGCCCACACCGAGGACGAGCAGCGGGAGCACGATCTGCGGGAAGTAGGGGGTGGTGGAGTCGAGCCGGCTCAGCCACGCCATCCCGACGGTCGCGAGCACCAGCGAGGCGACCAGCAGGACGGACTTGTTCATCCGCTCGCCGAGAAAGCGGACGACGTACACCATCGCGAAGAACATCGCGGTGATCGGGATGTACGCGAAGCCGGTCTCCAGCGGGCTGAGGCCCAGCACGTTCTGCAGGTACTGGGACAGGAAGTAGAACATCGAGAACATCGCACCGACGATGAGGACGCGACCCACGTACGCCCCGGACCGCTGCACGCTGGCGAAGAGCCGCAGCGGGACGATCGGCTGGGCCGCCCGGCGCTCGACGAGCACGAAGGCGACGACGAGCACCACCGCCGCGGCGAGCGGGACGATCGTGAGCAGGCTGGACCAGCCCGCCTCGGCCGCCTCGACCAGGCCGTAGACCAGGGCGGACATGCCGAGGGTGATCGTGAGCGCGCCAGGGACGTCGATCCGGCCGGGCTGACGCTCACCCTCGGGCAGGACGCGAGGCGCGAGCGCGACGACGAGCGCCCCGATCGGCACGTTGATCAGCAGACCCCAGCGCCAGGACCAGAACTGGGTGAAGATCCCGCCGACGATGATGCCGACGCTTGCGCCGGCACCGATGACGGCGCTGTAGACCGCGATGGCGCGGGCGCGTTCCTCGGGAGCCGGGAAGCTGGAGACCAGCAGCGCGAGCGTGGCCGGGATCGCGAACGCGGAAGCCAGGCCCTGCACCGCGCGCGCCGCGATCAGCAGCTCCGCCGTCGGCGCCACACCGGCGAGGAGCGAGGCGAGGGTGAAGACGACGACCCCGGCGACGAACACGCGCCGGCGACCGAACAGGTCGCCGGCCCGGGCACCCAGGAGCAGCAGACCACCGAACACGAGGACGTAGCTGTTCTGGATCCACGAGAGCGCCGAGTCGGTGAAGCCGAGCTCCTGCTGGATGTGCGGCAGCGCCGTGGTCACGATCGAGGCGTCGAGCGTCATCATGAGCTGGCAGCCGAGGATGACCGCCAGGACGACGCCCCGGCGGCCTGTGCCCGGACGGACCGGGATGGATGGAGCGGACATGAGAGCTGATCTCCGATCTGGAAGTAACTAACAAGTTTGTTACCCACAGTGAAGCACCGTCCGGCGAAGTTTGCAACTAACTAGTTACTCACTACGATGGGTCGCATGGTGAGAGACTCCGACGCGACCCGCGCCCGCATCCTTGACGCCGCGGAGGCCGAGTTCGCCGCGTACGGCATCGCGGGCGCACGGGTCGACCGCATCGCCGAGAGCGCCCCGGCGAACAAGGCGCTCATCTACAAGCACTTCGGCAGCAAGGACGAGCTGTTCGACGCCGTCTTCGCGCAGCGCGTGCTCACGTTCGTGGACCAGGTGGTCTTCGACGCGACCGACCTTCCCGCCTACGCGGGCCGCGGTTTCGACCTCTACGAGGCGAACCCGACCACGCTGCGGCTCACCACCTGGTACCAGCTGGAGCGGCCCGAGGGGCAGCTCGAGGCGATCAAGGCGTCCAACACCGCCAAGCTGACCGCGATCAAGGAGGCCCAGGACGCGGGTCTGCTGACGGACACCTACACGCCCCTCGAGCTCCTCACCGAGGTTCGGGCGCTCATGATGAGCTGGCACCTGCACACGCCGGAGCTCGCGATGGTGCGGCAGCCGCGTCGCGACCGCCGGCGCGAGGTCGTCGTCGAGAGCGTGCGCCGCCTCGTCCAGAACGACGACCGCTGAGGTCAGGCCCCGTTCCTACCCGCAGGGCAGGCCGTAACCGCCTGTTCACCGGCACCCCATGTGCATCCCGCGTGCCATGCCGTACAGTTTGCGTCGCGGGGGGAGTACTTCCCAACACCGTCCCGGTCATTACGGCGCTGCTACCAGTGCCTCGGGCGGCGGCCTTGCTCAGCAAGGCGAAGGAGACCTCGGAGCCGACCTATCTTTGGAGACTCCTTGCTCGCCCAGCTGACGAGTTCTGCTGCCCCTGCCTCCGCGCTGACGACCGTGGCCACACCTTTGATGTGGGCCCTGACGATCCTCGCCGTCATCGTCCTGATCGTCGTCGACTTCCTCATCACCCGGCGCCCGCACGAGGTCTCGATGCGCGAGGCCCTGGGCTGGAGCGCCTTCTACATCGCCCTCCCGCTCGCGTTCGGCGGCTGGATCTGGGCCACCTTCGGCTCGTCGATCGGCGTCCAGTACCTGACCGGGTACCTCGTCGAGAAGTCGCTGTCCGTCGACAACCTCTTCGTGTTCATGCTGCTGCTCAGCGCCTTCGCGGTACCCGCCGCCCTGCAGCAGCGTGTCCTCCTGCTCGGCATCGTCGGTGCCCTGGTGCTCCGCGGCGTCTTCATCGCGGTCGGCGCGGCCGTCCTGGCCAACCTGAGCTGGGCCTTCCTGCTCTTCGGCGCGATCCTCCTGGCCACGGCGGTCAAGATCCTCCGCGACCAGATCAAGGGCGACGACCACGAGATCAACATCTCCGAGCTGCGGTCGGTCAAGATCATCCGCCGCTTCATGCCCGTCACGGACGACTACCGCGGTCCCGCACTGTCGGTGCGCGAGGGCGGCAAGCGGATGCTCACCCCCCTGGCGGTCGTGGTCGTCGCGATCTTCGCCGCCGACGTCGTCTTCGCGGTGGACTCCGTCCCGGCCGTCTACGGCATCACCAGCGACCCGTACCTCGTGTTCGCGACCAACGCGTTCGCCCTGCTCGGCCTGCGCGCCCTGTACTTCGTGCTGCAGAGCGCCCTGAGCAAGCTGGTGCACCTCGGCTACGGCCTCGCGACGATCCTCGCCTTCATCGGCGTCAAGCTCGTGCTGCACTGGGCCCACGGCATCTGGGCCGGCGTCCCGGAGATCCCGACCCTCGCCTCGCTCGGCGTGATCATCGGCGTGCTGGTCATCGTCACCTTCACCAGCCTCCACGCGACCCGCGACTCCGACGACGGCGAGGCCACCGAGCACGTCGCCGAGGACGACGAGTCCAGCACTTCCCGCCCCGGAGCACACTGACCCCGGTCAGACCCCGACGCACGTGTCAGACGTACAGCCCCCTCTGGTGACCTGTACGTCTGACACGTCGCTGGGGGTCTGACCGGCCCGTCGTGGTTCCGCTCAACGGGCGGCCACGGCGGGCCGCCGTCGTTCCGCCGTAGAGTCCCGCACGTCATGGACGCACCGGACCTCACGCTCACCGTCGTCGTCGGCGGCACGATCGCCGCCCTGCTCATGGGCCTGTCCAAGACCGGTCTGCCCCCGCTGGGCGCGCTCGGCGCGGCCCTCATCGCCTCGGTGCTCCCGCCGGTCCAGGCGGCGGGCGTCGCGCTGCCGCTGCTCATCGTGGGCGACCTGGTCGCCGTCAGCACCTACGGCAGGGACGTCCGGTGGCGCATCCTGCGCGGCCTGCTGCCCAGCGTGACGGTCGGGCTGCTGGTCGGGTTCGCGGCGCTGAGCTGGGCCCCGCCCGAGGTCAGCGCCCGGATCGTCGGCGCGCTGCTCCTCCTCGCCGGGCTCGGCGACCTGGTCCGGCAGCTCGCCGCACGCCGCGCCCGCCGTCGTCCCCCGCGCCCGGCGGACGACGGCCCGACCCCCGGAAACCCGAGCGCCACCGTCCGCGACCGCCTCGCCCGCGCCGCGCTCGGCGCCACCGCCGGCGTCTCCACGATGATCGCCAACGCCGGCGGCCCGCCCATGAGCCTCTACCTGCTCCGCGCGGGCATCTCGCGCGCCGGGCTGCTCGGCACGGTCGCCCTGTTCTTCCTCACCGTCAACGTGGCCAAGCTGCCGTTCAGCGCGAGCCTGGGCCTCGTCTCGGGCGACTCGCTGCTGGTCTCCCTCGCCCTGCTGCCCGGGATGGTCGCGGGCCTGCTGCTCGGCCGGTTCGTGGCGCACCGCATCTCGGGCCCGGTGTTCAGCACGGCCGTACTGATCGCGACGGCACTGGCGGGCGCCCGGCTCCTGCTGGGCTGAAGCACCCCCGGGCTACCGATTCGCCCCCGCGTGCGGATAGTGTCCCGGTATGCCCGACGAGTCCGTCGACTTCTACCCGTCCCGCGCGCACGTCATCACGCTCGCCCTCGGCACCCTCGCGCTGGTGGTGCTCTGCGCCGTCGCCGCCCGGCTCGGCTTCGACGCGGCCCAGACCAGCGGCTCGCCGGCCGCGCTGGCCGTCGTGTCGGTGAGCGCCATGGGCGTCCTGGTCTTCACCGGGCTGGGCCTCATCGTGCTGCGCCGCCTGCTGCTGCCCACCTGGCCCGTGCTCACGCTCGACGACGACGGCCTCACCGACTGGCTGCCCAACCTCGGCGTCGAGCAGGTGCTCTGGTCCGAGGTCACGGGAGTGCGCGAGGCCCGCCTGGCGTTCCGGCGCGTGCTCGCCGTCGACGTCGCCGACCCGCGGGCCGTCGTCGTCCGCCAGCGGACGTTCGTCCGCCGCATCGCCGCCTCCCTGAACGCGGCCCTCGTCGGCACGCCAGTGGTCCTCAAGCCCGGGAGCATCGACAGCCGCCCGGAGGAGCTCTCGGCCGCCCTGACCGGGTTCGTCACCGACCGGGCGCCCCACGCCAGGCCGGTTGCGTAGACTTCTAGGATCATCCGCCGAGAAACACCTGCCGAGCAGGGCGAGGGATCCTCATGAGCGACGACCTCTTCGACGAGCCGCCCGCCGCCGAGCCCGACCGCGGCTACGCCGACTTCGAGTTCGAGCGCCGCTTCTTCGTGCGTGACCTACCGGCCGAGCTCAGGGACGCCCCGGCCCTCATCGTCCAGTCCTACTTCCTGGCCGACGACGGCTACGCGCTGCGCGTCCGGGTCCAGGCGGGCGACGTCGACGCCGACCTCACGGCCGACACCGATCCTGCCGAGCTGCTCCGCGCGCACGTCGCGGACATCGACTTCGCCGCCGTCACCGTGAAGGGCCCGGCGGTCGGGGGCACCCGCTACGAGGCGGAGCGCGAGCTGGACCCGAGCGTCGGCGTCGAGCTGGTCCGCCGGGGCGGCGCGCCGGTCATCAAGGTGCGCTACGCGGCCTGGCTGGGGGCCGACGGCTGGTCCATCGACGTCTTCGGCGGCGCCAACCACCCGCTGGTCGTGGCCGAGTGCGAGCGCTCCGGCCCGGTCACGGGTCTGCAGATCCCGGACTTCTGCGTCACGGAGATCACCGACGACCGCCGGTTCTCGAACGAGTACCTGGCCACGGAGCCGTACAGCGCGTGGGCGCCGTCGTTCGCCGCGGAGCTGGCGAGCCAGGGGCCCAGCTTCCGCCAGGACTTCGGGCCGAACACCCATCTGCGGCTCTAGCCGCGCCACTCGCCCTTCTCGACGACGCCGGTCACGAACTCCCAGTGCCACGGCTCGTACTTGCTGCCGCCGAGCTGCGCCCACGCCGGGTTCTGCCAGCCGTAGGACGGCGCGTTGGCCCAGAGCCAGGAGTAGACGTCGCTGTCGCCCGTCTCCTTGGAGCACAGGTCGATCGCCAGGCCCCAGCCGTGCATGGACGTGCCCGGGGAGGCGGCGTAGAAGCCGCGCGACGCCTTCATCTCGTACTGCGTGTTCAGGTCGCGGTAGCTCGCCACGAGGCACAGCTCGCGGCCGAACGACGCGCGGAACGCCTCGTTGAGGGCGCTGAGCGACATCGCGGCGTCGGGTCGGAGGTACTCCCCGCCCTGCCACAGCTCGCACAGCGAGTGGTCCGCGAGGCCGCCGTTCGTGCCGTCGACGGGGGCGTTCACGTCGCAGTTCGGCAGCGGGCTGCGGTCGAGCGAACGGCTGGCGGCCGACGCCGGCCGGGTGAGAGCCTCGGCGCGGACGACGGCGCCCGAGGTCTCCGGGCGCTCCACGGGCTGCGTCACGAGGTCCAGCACCGACGGCCCGGTGGGCGGCGCCTCGACGTCGAACGGCGACTCGCCGGGCTGGTCCGCGGCCTGCACGAACGGCGCCGCGATGGTCGCGGCGGCGAGGGTACCGACCACGGCGGCCCGGGAGATCATCCGCTGTCCCGTGGGGACCGACGACGTGGGGCGGGAGGCCTTGGGGACCGCTCCGGTGACCAGCCGGTCGAACGACGTCACCTTGCGCATCGCCTGCGTGTGCTGCTCCGCCTCACGGCGCGCCCGGCGCGTCATGAGGGCGGGCTGCGTGCTCGTCACAGCCGTGGACTCCACTGGCCCTCCGTGTTCATGTGTCCGCGGCCCCCTCGCGTTCCGTTATGTGCACGTGACATTAAACCCGGGTCGGCCCGGCTGCCAACCCCGGCCTGTTGATCGCCCGGACCCGGACGATCAACAGGCCGGGATCAGCGGCGCTGCATGGCGTCGCGGACCTCGCCCACGAGCTCCTCGAGGATGTCCTCCAGGAAGACCACGCCGAGCACCTCGCCGTCCGACCCCTCGACGCGCGCCAGGTGCGAGCCCGAGCGCTGCATGACGCGCAGCGCGTCCTCCACCTCGTCGTCGGGCGCGACCGCCGCCAGGGCGCGCACGCGCCACACGGCGACCGGCTCGAACCGTGCCGGCCCGGTCGCGTACAGCACGTCCTTGAGGTGCAGGTAGCCGACGAGCTCGTCGCCCTCCTCGCGCCGCGTCACCACCGGGAACCGGCTGAAGCCGTGCTTGGACACGAGCCGCTCGACGTCGTCGGGCGTGCTGGTCTCGTCGACGGCGACCAGGCCGCCGACCGGCACCATCACGTCGCGCGCCGTGCGGTTGGAGAACTCGATGGCGCCCGTCAGGAGGCCCTGCTCGTCGCGCAGCACGCCCTCGGCCTGGGAGTGCTCCACGATGGACTGGACCTCCTCGGCGGTGAACGCCGAGGCGACCTCGTCCTTGGGCTCCACGCCGGCGAGCCGCACCGCGTGGTTCGCGATCCAGTTCAGGCCGACGATGATAGGCCGCAGCACGCGGCCGAGGAGCACCAGCGGGGGCCCGAACCACATGACGGCCTTGTCCGGGCCGGAGACGGCCAGGTTCTTCGGCACCATCTCGCCGAGCACGACGTGCAGGTACACGACGAGCGACAGCGCGATGACCAGCGCGATCGGGTGCGTGAGCTCCTCGCTCACGCCCAGGCCGTGCAGCGGCCCCTCCAGCAGGTGGGCGATGGCGGGCTCCGCCACGATGCCCAGACCCGTGGAGCAGACGGTCACGCCGAGCTGCGCGCACGCGAGCATGAGCGACACGTGCTCCATCGCCCACAGCACGGTGATCGCGCGCCGGTCGCCGGCCGCGGCGAGCGGCTCGATGGCGCTGCGGCGCGCCGAGATGACGGCGAACTCGGCGCCCACGAAGAACGCGTTCCCCGCGAGCAGCACGAGGCCGATGACGAGTGCGGTGGTGGTGCTCATCGGGTCGCGCCCTTCTCGGAACCGTTCCGGCCAGCGCCGGCGCCGTCGGGCTCGGGGTCGTCGGGCACGGGGCGTACCCGGAGGCGCTCGACGCGCCGTCCGTCCATGGCCTCGACGCGCAGGCTGACCCGCGCGTGCGGGCCGTGCAGGCCCGTCCGGCCCACCGTGACCTCGTCGCCGACGGCAGGCATGCGGCCCAGCTCGGCCATCACGAGGCCGCCCAGCGTCTCGTAGGCGGCCCCCTCCGGGACCTCGATCATCGTGTACTCGGCGAGCTCGTCCGGGCGGAGCACGCCGGGTACGATCCACGAGCCGTCGGCGGCGCGCGACGCGCCGGCCCGCCGGGGGTCGTGCTCGTCGGCGACGTCGCCGACCAGCTCCTCGACGACGTCCTCCAGCGTCACGACGCCGGACGTGCCGCCGTACTCGTCCACCACGACGGCCATCTGCAGGCCGAACCCGCGCAGCTCGACGAGCAGCGGGCCCAGGCGCACGGTCTCGGGGACGCGGGGCGCGTCGACCATCAGTGCGGCCGCGGGCACCTCGCCCCGGCGGTCGTGCGGCACGCCGACGGCGCGGCGCAGGTGGACCAGGCCTACGATGTCGTCGCGGTCCTCCCCGATCACGGGGAAGCGCGAGTGCCCGGTGCGCCGGGCGAGCGCGACGACGTCCTCCGCCGTGGCGTCCCGGTCGACGACGGACATGCGCAGGCGGTCGGTCATGACGTCGCGCGCGCTGAGCGTGTCCAGCTCGATCGAGTTGGTCAGCAGCGTGGCCACGGACTCCTGGAGCGTGCCCTCCTCGGCGGAGCGGCGCACGAGCGAGGCCAGCTCGGACGCCGAGCGCGCGCCCGACAGCTCCTCGCGGGGCTCGACGCCCAGGCGACGCAGCAGCGCGTTGGCGGAACCGTTGAGCACCGCGATCAGCGGCTTGAACGTGATGGTGAACACCCGCTGGACCGGCACCACGACTCGCGCGGTGGCCAGGGGCGCCGAGAGCGCGAAGTTCTTGGGGATCAGCTCGCCGCACACCATGGAGAAGGCGTTCACCAGGATGAGGGCCAGGACGCCGGCGAGACCGGCGGAGACCGCCGTCGGCACGGACGTGTTGCCCAACGCGGCGGAGATCAGGGAGTTCAGCGCCGGCTGGGCGGTGTAGCCGAGCAGGATGGTGGTCAGCGTGATGCCGACCTGGGCCGAGCTCAGCTCCGTGGAGAGGTGACGCAGCGCGGTGCGGACGCTGCGGTCCCGCAGGCCGTTGCCGAAGACCGGCTGGGCGCCGTGCGCGGGCCGTGCGCCGGGGCCGGGTTCAGAGGAGGAAGCAGACCGGGAACCGCCGGGTCTGTCTCCCTCCGAGTCGTCGGAGTCGCCGATCACGGCGGGGTCGATGGTGACGAGGGAGAACTCCCCCGCCACGAATACTGCTGTGCCTGCCGTGAGAAGAACGCCGACGGCGACCATGATCCATTCGCCGGTCATCTCACGCTCCGGAAGGCACCGCGGGGGTCCTGATTCATCCAGGTTTCTCGGTGGGGATATCGCTCGATCATCGTGCGATAGATCGTAGCGGGAACAGTGCAGACAGCGCCCAGGAGTCCGACTCTCAGGCTGGCTTCAGTGTCTTATCAGGCAGGTACGGGCATGATTGACCTATGTCATCTGGTACTCCCCAGCCGTCTGGGGCCCCGCAGCAGCCCGGCACGGCGTCGGCCGCCGCCTCGACCGGTCAGCAGTCCGCGACCGTGCTCGTGGTGGAGGACGAGCCCACGATCGCCACCGCGATCGCCCAGCGGTTGTCCGCCGAGGGCTGGCGTGTCGAGGTGGCGCGCGACGGCCTGTCCGGCGTCGACGCCGCCTCCAGGCTGCGCCCCGACCTCGTGGTGCTCGACGTGATGCTCCCGGGCATCGACGGGCTCGAGGTCACGCGACGCATCCAGGCCGAGAACCCGGTCCCGATCCTCATGCTCACCGCGCGTGACGACGAGACCGACATGCTGGTCGGCCTGGGCGTGGGCGCGGACGACTACATGACCAAGCCCTTCTCCATGCGTGAGCTGGTGGCCCGTATCAAGGCCCTGCTGCGGCGGGTCGACCGCGCGGCACAGGCCGCCGCGACCACGCCGGCGGACCCGCCCATGATGATGGGCGACGTCACGGTGGACCGCGCGCAGCGCCGCGTCTACCGCGGCGGCGAGGAGGTGCACCTGACGCCGACGGAGTTCGAGCTGCTCGTCATGCTCGCCGGCTCCCCCAAGACGGTGCTGACGCGCGAGCGCCTGCTCGCCGAGGTCTGGGACTGGGCGGACGCCAGCGGCACGCGCACCGTCGACTCCCACATCAAGGCCCTGCGCCGCAAGCTCGGCCCGGACCTGATCCGCACCGTGCACGGCGTCGGCTACGCGTTCGAGCCGCCCGCCAACCAGTGACGCGGGTGCCCCGATGAGACCGCACGTGCCCCGCGTCCCCGACGTGCGGCCGCTCGACCCCCTGCGCTCGCTGAAGATCAAGCTCGGCGTGCTGGTGGCCGCCACCGTCACGGCGGCGGTGCTGATCACCTGGCTCGGCCTGCAGGCGTCGCTGGGGCCGAGCCGCACGTTCCCGCTCGCGATCATCCTGTCGCTGCTGGTCACCCAGATCCTGGCGCGCGGCATGACGTCGCCGCTGCGCGAGATCACGGAGGCCGTCCAGGCCATGGCCGACGGCGACTACACGCGGCGGGTGCGCGCCACGAGCAGCGACGAGGTGGGGCAGCTCGCGCACGCCTTCAACCGGATGGCCGAGGACCTGGCCTCCGTGGAGCAGACGCGGCGCGACCTCATCGCGAACGTGTCGCACGAGCTGCGCACGCCCGTCGCCGCGCTCCAGGCGCAGCTGGAGAACATGGTCGACGGCGTGGTGGAGCCCACCCCGGCCGCGCTGGAGCAGGCGCACGCGCAGACCGAGCGGCTGACGCGGCTCGTCACCTACCTGCTGGACCTCTCCCGGATCGAGGCCGGCGCCTCGGCCCTGAACATCGGCGAGATCGCCGTGGGCGACTTCCTCGAGCACTGCGCCGAGGACCTCCAGATGGTCGACGCCGCCAAGGACCTGCACTACGTCGTCGACGTCACCCCGGAGGACCTGACCATCGAGGGCGACGCCGAGCGCCTGCACCAGGTGGTCATCAACCTGCTGCAGAACGCCATCCGCCACTCGCCGCAGGGCGGCGTCGTCCGCCTGGACGCGTACCCCGTGGACGGCACGGAGGGGTCCGACATCGTGCTGGAGGTCAGCGACGAGGGGCCCGGCATCGCCGCCGCCGACCGCGAGCGGATCTTCCAGCGGTTCGTGCGCGGCACCGGGTCGACCGGCGCGCCGCGCGGCGACGGGGGCCGCGGCGACGGCGGTCGCGGCGTCAGCCGCCGGGGCGGCCGGAACCGGGGCGACAAGGGCCGCGCCCCCGCGACCGACGAGTCCCTCGCGGACACGATGGGCGGCGTCGGCGGGACCGTCGGCTCCGGCACCGTCGGGTCGAGCGGCGGCACCGGGATCGGCCTCGCGATCGTCCGGTGGGCGGTCGAGCTGCACGGCGGCCACGTGCAGGTCGTGGACTCCGAGCGGGGCGCGACGATGCGCGTCACCCTCCCCGCGCGGGCGCACCCGGCACCGGGTGTCAGCACGACGCACACCGTCTGACCTCGTCCTGCGCCGCGGGCGGCGTCCGGCGGGCGCCGTCCGGTGAGAAACCCAGCAGCCTAGGGCGGCGAGGGGTCAAAACGTGAGACGGAGTCCCGTGATTTCTGTCACAGACGCCAAAGATTGTCCGTGCCGGGCGAAACCCCGTAACACCATGTTGGGGACTTCGAGGCCGAACGTTGCCCTGGTTTTGCTCTGTGTGCGAGAAACATGACGAACCTACTTCTTTGACACCGGAACCGCCCGCAACACCCGCGGGATCACGCCCCCCGCCGGGCGCGAAGGGCCTACCCTTGGAGGGTCCGAAAACCATTCGGGCTGTGCGCGCTGTGACCCCTGTGCGGCGCGCGACGAACGCAACTGTGGTGAAGGTGGGCGATCCGCGCGTGTCCCCTAAGGCTGGTTCAGAGTCGATCAGCGTGGCGAGCTCGTCATTCGGAGCCAACGAATGGCTTGTGGACGAGCTCTACCAGCAGTACCTGAAGGACAAGAACGCGGTTGACCCCGCGTGGTGGGACTTCTTCGCCGACTACACGCCGGGCGAGAACGGTTCCGCCAAGGAGGGCGCACCGACCGCCCCCGCTTCAGCCCCGACACCCGCCGCAGCGGCTCCGGCCGCGCCCGCGGCGGCCGCTCCCGCCGCCGCACCGGCGCCGGCCGCACCGGAGGCGCCTGCCCAGCAGAGCGCGGGCCCGGTGACCGGTGGCACCGCAGCCGCGGAGGCCGAGCAGCCCGTGCGGGAGAAGGTGCTGCCGGCCGACCCCAAGGTCAACCCGGCCAGCCCGATCGCCACCCCGCCCACCACCCACTACGCGGACACGTTCGAGCGCCCCGTGGCGCACCCGGACGCCGTCGACGACATCCAGAAGCTGCGCGGCCCCGCCGCGCGCGTGGTCACGAACATGGAGGCCTCCCTCGAGGTCCCCACCGCCACCTCGGTGCGCGCCGTGCCCGCCAAGCTGATGGTCGACAACCGCATCGTCATCAACAACCACCTCAAGCGCGGCCGGGGCGGCAAGATCTCGTTCACGCACCTCATCGGCTTCGCGCTGGTCGAGGCGCTGGTGGACATGCCGGTCATGAACGCGCACTACGAGCCGGTCGACGGCAAGCCGGGCGTGAACCAGCCCGCGCACGTGGGCTTCGGCCTCGCGATCGACCTGGCCAAGCCGGACGGCTCGCGCCAGCTCCTGGTGCCGAGCATCAAGAAGGCCGAGGAGCTCGACTTCGCCGAGTTCTGGGCGGCCTACGAGGAGCTCGTCCGCAAGGCCCGCAACAACAAGCTGGGCGTGCCGGACTTCCAGGGCACCACGATCTCGCTGACCAACCCGGGCGGCATCGGCACCGTGCACTCGGTGCCGCGCCTCATGCAGGGTCAGGGCACCATCATCGGCGTCGGCGCCATGGACTACCCGGCGGAGTTCGCCGGCGCGTCCGAGGAGCAGCTCGCCCGGATGGGCATCTCGAAGGTCATGACGGTCACCTCGACCTACGACCACCGGATCATCCAGGGCGCGCAGTCCGGCGAGTTCCTGAAGATCATCTCGAACAAGCTGCTCGGCCTGGACGGCTTCTACGACCGCGTGTTCGCGGCGCTGCGCGTCCCGTACGAGCCCGTGCGCTGGGTGCGCGACAACACCGTCGACGCCGACGTCGAGGCCGCCAAGCCGGCCAAGATCGCCGAGGTCGTGCAGGCGTACCGCTCGCGCGGCCACCTCATGGCGGACACCGACCCGCTGGCCTACCGCCAGCGCAAGCACCCCGACCTGGACATCCAGACCCACGGCCTGACGCTGTGGGACCTGGACCGGACCTTCCCGACGGCGGGCTTCGGCCCCAGGGCGAAGGCCACGCTGCGCGACATCCTCGGTCTGCTGCGCGACTCGTACTGCCGCACCATCGGCATCGAGTACATGCACATCTCCGACCCGGTCCAGCGCAAGTGGCTCCAGGAGCGCCTGGAGGCCGGCTACGCCAAGACGCCGCGCGAGGACCAGCTGCGCATCCTGCGCCGCCTGAACTCCGCCGAGGCGTTCGAGACGTTCCTGCAGACCAAGTTCGTGGGGCAGAAGCGCTTCTCGCTGGAGGGCGGCGAGTCCCTGATCCCGCTGCTCGACGCGATCCTGTCGCGCGCCGCCGAGGGCGGCCTCGACGAGGTCGGCATCGGCATGGCCCACCGTGGCCGCCTCAACGTGCTGGCGAACATCGCGGGCAAGAGCTACGGCCAGATCTTCAAGGAGTTCGAGGGCCAGCTCGACCCCAAGAGCGTCCAGGGCTCGGGTGACGTCAAGTACCACCTCGGCACCGAGGGCACGTTCACCTCGGAGTCCGGCGCCACCACGCGCGTCTACCTCGCGGCCAACCCGTCGCACCTGGAGGCCGTGGACCCGGTGCTCGAGGGCATCGTCCGCGCCAAGCAGGACCGCATCGACCTGGGCGGCGACGGCTTCTCCGTGCTGCCGATCCTGGTGCACGGCGACGCGGCGTTCGCCGGCCAGGGCGTGGTGCCCGAGGTACTGAACCTGTCGCAGCTGCGCGGGTACCGCACCGGCGGCACCATCCACGTAGTCGTCAACAACCAGGTGGGCTTCACCACCGGCCCGACGGCGTCCCGCTCGACCACCTACGCGACCGACGTCGCCAAGGGCTACCAGGTCCCCGTCCTGCACGTGAACGGCGACGACCCGGAGGCCGTGGTCCGGACGGCGGAGCTCGCCTTCGCCTTCCGCGAGCAGTTCGGCAAGGACGTCATCATCGACCTCATCTGCTACCGCCGCCGCGGGCACAACGAGGGCGACGACCCGTCGATGACGCAGCCGCTCATGTACAACCTCATCGAGACCAAGCGCTCGGTGCGCAAGCTGTACACCGAGAACCTGGTCGCGCGCGGTGACATCACAGTGGAGGAGGCCGAGCACGCGCTGCAGGACTACCAGTCCCAGCTCGAGCGGGTCTTCACCGAGACCAAGTCCGGTTTCACGCCCGCCCCGGAGACGGAGCACCTCGCCGGCCTGGAGCGCCCCGAGTCGCAGCGTGAGGACGCCGGCACGATGGTCGGCTGGCAGACGGCGATCTCGCACGACGCCCTGCAGCGCGTCGGTGACGTGCACACGTCGCCGCCCGAGGGCTTCACCGTGCACCCGAAGCTCGCGCAGCTCCTGGAGAAGCGCCAGCTCATGGCCAAGGAAGGCGGCATCGACTGGGGCTTCGGCGAGCTCGCGGCCTTCGGCACGCTGCTCGCGGAGGGCACCCCGGTGCGCCTCGCCGGCCAGGACTCGCGTCGTGGCACGTTCGTGCAGCGGCACGCGGTGCTGCACGACCGGGAGACCGGCGCCGAGTGGACCCCGCTGCTGTACCTGTCGGGCGACCAGGCCAAGTTCTGGGTCTACGACTCCTCGCTGTCGGAGTACGCGGCACTCGGCTTCGAGTACGGCTACTCGGTCGAGCGTCCGGACGCCCTCGTGCTCTGGGAGGCGCAGTTCGGCGACTTCGTCAACGGCGCCCAGACGGTGATCGACGAGTTCATCTCGTCCGCCGAGCAGAAGTGGGGTCAGTCGTCGTCGGTGGTCATGCTGCTGCCGCACGGCTACGAGGGCCAGGGGCCCGACCACTCGTCGGCCCGCATCGAGCGGTTCCTGCAGCTCGGCGCCGAGGACAACATCACCATCGCGCAGCCGTCCACGCCGGCGTCGTACTTCCACCTGCTGCGCCGCCAGGCCTACGCCCGGCCGCGTCGTCCGCTGGTGGTGTTCACGCCCAAGCAGCTGCTCCGCCTCAAGGCGGCGGCGTCCGCGGTGGAGGACTTCACCGAGGGCACGTTCCAGGAGGTCATCCCGGACAACGCCGTGGACCCGGCCAAGGTGAACCGCGTGCTCCTGTGCACCGGTCGCGTCTACTACGACCTCCTGGCCGAGCGCACCAAGCGCGGCGACGAGGGCGTGGCGATCGTCCGCCTGGAGCAGCTCTACCCGTTCCCGGAGGCGGACATCCGCGCGGAGCTCGCCAAGTACGGCGACGCCGAGGTGGTCTGGGTGCAGGACGAGCCGCAGAACCAGGGCGCGTGGGGCTTCATCCACCTGGCGCTGCCGATGGACGTCCCGTACGTCAAGGTGGTCTCCCGCCCGGCGTCGGCCTCCACGGCCGCCGGTACGGCCAAGCTGCACCAGGCGCAGCAGAAGACGCTGCTGGAGCAGGCCTTCACGCGCGGCTGACGCGCACACACGAAAGGGCGGGCACCCACCGGGTGCCCGCCCTTTCGGCGTCGTGGTGCGACGTCACCACTTGTCGTGGACGTGCTCCTTGATCAGCTCGTCGTAGATCTCGCGCACGCCCGACATGAACAGCGGGCCCAGCGTGGCGGCGTCACCGGCGGCCGCGTTGGCGCGGGCCTGCTCGACGTTGCGCGCGCCCGGGATGACGGACGAGACGCCCGGCCGCTGCCAGGTCCAGGCGATCGCGGCCTGGGCCGGCGTGAGGGTCTCCCCCACGACGTCGCGGGCCAGCTCGGTGAACCGGGCCGCGGCCTCGAGGCCCACCTCGTAGGGCACGCCGGAGAACGTCTCGCCGACGTCGAACGCGGCGCCGTCCCGGTTGAACGTGCGGTGGTCGTTCTCGGCGAACACCGTGTCCTTGGTGTACTTGCCCGAGAGCAGGCCCGACGCGAGCGGCACGCGCGCGATGATGCCCACCCCGGCGGCCGACGCCGCGGGCAGCACCTCGTCCAGCGGCTTGAGCCGGAACGCGTTCAGGATGATCTGCACGGAGGCGACGTTGGGGCGCGCGATGGCCTCCATGGCCTCCGAGACCTTCTCGACGCTGACGCCGTAGGCGGCGATGGCGCCGTCCGACACGAGCTCGTCGAGGGCGTCGTAGACGGCGTCCGTGGAGTAGACGGCGGTGGGCGGGCAGTGCAGCTGCACCAGGTCCAGCCGGTCGACGCCGAGGTTCTGCCGGGACCGGTCGGTCCACTCGCGGAAGTTCTGGAGCACGTAGTTCTCCGGCACCTGGTCCATGCGCCGGCCCATCTTGGTGGCGACGGTGATCCCGGCGCCGGGGTGCTCCTTGAGGAAGGTACCGATCACCTGCTCGCTGCGGCCGTCGCCATAGACGTCCGCCGTGTCGAAGAAGGTCACCCCGGCCTCGAGCGAGGCCTCCAGAACGGCACGGGCATCGCTCTCGCTGACGTCGCCCCAGTCAGCGCCGAGCTGCCAGGTGCCCAGGCCCACGGCCGATACGAGGCGACCGGTCCGTCCGAGTACCTGCTGTTCCATCGTTCCTCCTGCTGCTGGGGCGGGCTGAGCTGCCCGCGCGGCCCGTCGTCGGGCCCAGTTCATCGGTGGGTCGCTCCTGGCCTTCCGCCACCCGACCGTCTAGCCTGCTCTTCTAGTCTGCTGTCTCACGCTACGTGTCGCAGGCGAAACTTGCCCTACGGTTACGGTGTGAGTGTGACGACAGAAATTCCTCCGGTTGCTGCCGCAAGGCCCCATCCTTCCGGGGACCAGTTCCGCATCAGCCACGCGGGTCACCGCGCCACCGTCACCCAGGTGGGTGCGGCGCTGCGAGAGTACTCGGTGGACGGCCGCGATGTCGTGGTTCCGTTCGGCGCAGACGAGATCAACCCCGTGTTCAACTGCGCGGTCCTGATCCCCTGGCCCAACCGGCTCCGCGACGGCGCCTACGAGTACGGCGGCGTGACCCATCAGCTCCCCGTGACCGAGCCGGCCCGCAACACCGCCCTGCACGGCCTGGCGGCGTTCGACCGCTGGTCCGTGGTGGAGCACACGGGCTCCGCCGTCACGCTCGAGCTCGAGCTCGTCGCCCGGCCCGGCTACCCGTTCCAGCTCGTCGCGCAGATGCGCTACTCCCTGTCCGACGCCGGCCTCGAGATCACCCTCGACGTCACCAACGTGGGGGCGGACACCGCGCCCTACGGCTGCGGGTTCCACCCGTGGCTGTCGACGGGCGGCGCCGACCTCGACGAGTGCACCCTGCGGCTCGACGCCGCGACCCGCGTCACGACCGACGAGCGGCTCCTGCCGACCGGCACCGAGCCGGCGTCGGGCATGTTCGACCTGCGCGAGGCGCGCAGCGCGGCCGGCGTGGACCTGGACGACGCGTACGTCGATGTCATCAGGGACGCCGACGGCCTGTCCTGGGCCCACCTGACCGGCCCCGACGGGAAGACCGCGGCGGTCTGGATGGACGAGTCGCAGGACGTGTGGCAGGTCTGCACCGGCGACCACATCGAGCCCGGCCGACGCCGCATGGGGCTGGCCGCCGAGCCCATGAGCTGCGTCGCCGACGCCTTCCGTACCGGTGAGCGGCTCGTGCACCTGGCCCCGGGCCAGCACCACGGCGTCCGCTGGGGGATGACCCTGCTCTGACCGTCCCGCGTTGTCGCGACGCGGCACGCGGCCGTCGGCGCGTTGTCACCGGTCGGCCGCGTTCCGTGCACCACAATGGGGAACCGGCCGTCCGCCAGGCTGCCGGGAACAGGCAAGGAGAGTCCGTTGCAGGATCGCGAGGTGCGTATCTGCGTCGTCGGTGACGAGCTGGCCACGGGTGTCGGAGACGCCCGTGCGCTCGGCTGGACCGGACGCGTCGTCGCGCGCACCCACTTTGCCCGTCCCGCCATGCTGTTCACGCTCGCCGTCCCCGGCGAGAACAGCACGCAGCTGGGCGCCCGCTGGGAGGCCGAGACCTCCGCGCGGTTCGGCCCGGACTCCGAGGTCGAGAACCGCCTGGTGGTGGCCCTGGGGCGGCACGACGTCGCCGCGGGGCTCACGGTCGCGCGCTCGCGCCTGAACCTGGCGAACATCCTCGACGTCGCGGACGCGAACCGTACGGCCGCGTTCGTCGTCGGGCCGCCGCCCGGCGCGCCCGCCGAGGGTGACCGGATCGCGGAGCTCTCCGACGCGTTCGCCGACGTCGCCAGCCGGCGCCGGGTGCCGTACGTCGAGACGTACACGCCGCTGGCGCAGCACGAGCAGTGGCTCGCGGACCTGGCCCAGGGCGGGGGCACCTACCCCGGCCAGGCCGGGTACGGGCTCATGGCGTGGTTGGTGCTGCACACGGGCTGGCACAGCTGGCTGGGGCTGCCTCAGGACGAGGTCGCCTGAGCCGGAGGTGCAGCGCAGGGTGGGGGCCGAGGAACGAGGCACCCGCCCGGAGCGGAACCGCAGGCTCAGGC
>NZ_JBHVEG010000087.1:0-26127 GCF_042802395.1 Promicromonospora sp. NPDC057488 | reverse complement strand
TCCCACGACCGCGCCCCGCCGCTGCCGTCGGCCGGGGACTGGCCGATACCCGCGTCGGTGGCCGCCGCGGCGTATCCGTTCTTGACCGCCGCGACCAGGGTGGCGCCCAGGTCGCCGGCCAGGTACGCGCTCCCGCCGGTGGCCTGGAACCGGCCCGACCAGTCGGCCCGGTTCTGCGGCAGCGAGACCTTGACGGTCTCGTGGTCGCCGGCCCGGCCGTGCGTGAGGGTCACCGTGATCTCGCAGCGGGCGGGCACGTCGGGGATGGGGGCGGGCGTCTGGAGCGGCGGCGTCGCCTCGGGGAAGGTGACGGTGCCGGCGGGGTACGCCTGGGCGGTCACGGACTCGACCTGGGCGCCGCGCGGCGCGGAGACGGGCACGGCGGAGCACGACGACGCGGGGTGTGCGCCCTCGGCGGGACCGCTCGCCGGTGCCGCCATGGGCAGCAGCCCGGCGGCCGACACCGACATCAGCGCCGTCATGATGATGGCTAGCTTGTTCATGCTGCACACCCTGGCCCGGCGGGTGCCCGGGCCGCCCCAGGGGGACACCCTGGTGTGCACACCAGGGATGCCCCCGGGCGCGACGAAGGGCCAGCGCTGCGACGGTTGGGCCATGGACAGAAGGACATTCGTCAGGACCGCCGGGCTGCTCGCGACCTCCGCCGCGGTGGGTGGTGCCGCCGTGCCCGCCGCGGCCGCGCAGCCCGCCGCCGCCCGGCCCGCCACGCCCGCCACGCCGCCGTTTCCCGTGATCAAGCAGGTCCGGGCCGGCGAGCTCGACGTCGGGTACGCCGAGCTGGGGCCCGCCGGGGGCACCCCGGTGGTGCTGCTGCACGGCTGGCCCTACGACATCCACAGCTACGCCGAGGTCGCGCCCCTGCTCGCCGCGCGCGGCTACCGCGTGATCGTGCCGTACCTGCGCGGCCACGGCAGCACCACGTTCCTGTCGCCCGACACGTTCCGCAACGCCCAGCAGTACGTGGTCGCCCGTGACGTCGTCGCGCTGCTGGACGCCCTGCACGTCCGCCGCGCCGTGCTGGCCGGCTACGACTGGGGCTCGCGCACCGCCGACATCGTCGCCGCCCTGTGGCCCGAGCGGGTCAAGGCGCTCGTGTCGGTGACCGGCTACCTCATCACCAGCCGCGCGGCCAACGAGACGCCCATCGAGCCCGCCCGGGAGTGGGCCTGGTGGTACCAGTACTACTTCGCCACCGAGCGCGGGCGGCTGGGCCTCGAGGACGAGCACTACCGCACGGAGCTGGCCCGCGTGGTGTGGAAGTTCAGCTCGCCCACCTGGCGGTTCGACGACGCCACCTTCGACCGGACGGCGGCCGCGTTCACCAACCCCGACTACGCCGCGATCGTGCTGCACAACTACCGCTGGCGCCTCGGCCTGGCCGACGGCGACCCCCGGTTCGACGACGTCGAGGCGCGGCTCGCGGCCGGGCCGAAGATCGCGGTGCCGACCGTGACGATCGACGGCGAGCTCGACCCGTTCACGCCGCCCGGCGAGGGCGCGGGCTACCGCGCCATGTTCACCGGGCCGTACGACCACCGCACGTTCCGCGGGATCGGCCACAACGTGCCGCAGGAGGCGCCCGCGGCCTTCGCCCGCGCCGTCGTCGACGCGGACCGGTTGTGACCGGCCGCCCGGGCTGAGAACCCGCCCGGTGTAACCTCCGCGAGGAGGTGCGTGTGGCGAGCGAGACGGCGGGAAGCGTGCTGCGCGGCAGGCGGCGTGAGACCGGCACGCTCGACGAGCTGCTGCGCGAGGTCCGGGCCGGGCACAGCCGCGTCCTGGTGCTGCGGGGCGAGGCCGGCATCGGCAAGTCCGCGCTGCTGGACCACCTGGCCGCGGAGGCCGGGACCGCCCGGGTGGTCCGCACGGTCGGCGTGGAGCCCGAGTCCGAGATCGCCTACTCGGCGCTCCAGCACCTGTGCGCGCCGCTGCTGGACCGCCTCGACCGGCTGCCGGAGCCGCAGCGCGACACCCTCGCCACGGCCTTCGGGCTCGGCCCCGGCGAGCCGCCCGAGGCGCTCCTCGTGGGGCTCGCCGTGCTCGGCCTGCTCGCCGAGGCCGCCACGGAGCGGCCCCTGGTCTGCCTCGTCGACGACCTGCAGTGGGTCGACCGCATGTCGCAGGTGATCCTGACCTTCGTGGCCCGCCGCCTGGAGGCCGAGTCGGTCGCCCTGGTCTTCGCCCTGCGCAGCCCGGGCGACGAGGAGGTGCTGCCTGGCCTGCCCGAGCTGCGCGTCGCGGGACTCCCCGCCGACGACGCGCGGGCGCTGCTCGACACCGTGCTGCCCGGCCCGGTCGACGACCACGTCCGGGAGCGCATCCTCGCCGAGACGCACGGCAACCCCCTCGCGCTGCTGGAGCTGCCCCGCGGGCTGACCCCGGCCGAGCTCGCCTTCGGGTTCGGCGCCCCGAGCCCGACGCCGGTCGTCGACCGGGTCGAGGCCGGCTTCCAGCGGCGGCTCGCGGTGCTCCCGGCCGACACCCGGGTGCTGCTGCTCGCCGCCGCCGTCGAGCCGGTCGGCGACGTGCCGCTGCTGTGGCGCGCGCTGGACCGCCTCGGCGTGGAGCCGGACGCCGCCGCGCCGGCTGAGGCCGCGGGCCTGGTGCGGATCGGCGCCCGGGTCCGGTTCCACCACCCGCTGGTGCGGTCGGCCTGCTGGCGCTCGGCCGACCCGGCGGAGCTGCGCGCCGTGCACCGCGCGCTCGCGGAGGTGACCGACCCCGGCCAGGACCCGGACCGCCACGCCTGGCACCGGGCGCACGCGGCGCTCGGCCCGGACAACGACGTCGCCGCCGAGCTGGAGCGCACCGCCGACCGGGCGCTGGCCCGTGGCGGGCGGTCCGCCGCCGCGGCGTTCCTGGAGCGCGCCGCCGAGCTGACCAAGGACCCCAAGCCCCGCGCCACGCGCGTGCTGGCCGCAGCGCGCGCCCGGTTCGCGTCCGGCGCGCTGGACGCCGTGCCCGCGCTGCTGTCGGCCGCGGAGCTCGGCCCCCTCGACCCGCTGCAGCGCGCCGGGGCCGAGCGGCTGCGGGCCCAGGTCGCGTTCGCGCTCGACCGCGGCCGGGGCGCGGTGACGCCGCTGCTGGAGGCCGCGCGGCGGCTCGCGGAGCTGGACCCGGACGCTGCCCGCGAGACCTACCTCTGGGCGCTCGGCGCCGCGATGCACGCCGGCCGGCTCGGCGACGGCGACCTGCGCCGCGCCGCCGACGCCGCGCGCGACGTGCCGCCCGGCCAGGACGCCGCCGGCCTGTTCCTGACCGGGCTCACCGTGCGGGTCTCCGCCGGGTACGCCCCCGCCGTCCCGCACCTGCGCCGGGCCCTCGCGGCGCTGCCGGACGGCGACGCGGCGTTGCTGTGGCTGTCCGGGCCGGTGGCCCACGAGCTGTGGGACGACGCGGCGTGGCACCGGCTCACCGAGCAGGCGCTCGGCACGGCCCGGGCCACCGGCGCGCGCTCGCTGCTGCCCACGGCCCACACGTTCCGGGCCGGCGCCCTGGTCGCGGAGGGTCGGTTCGCCGAGGCGTCCGCCCTGCTCGGCGAGGCCGGGTCGGTCGCGCCCGGGCCACTGCACCCGTCCGCGGCGCTCACCCTCGCCGCGCACCAGGGCGCCGAGGAGCCCGCGACCCGCCTGATCGACGCGACGGTCCGGGAGGCCGAGGCCCGCGGCGAGGGCCGCTGGCTCGGGCTGGCCGGCTACGCCGAGGCCGTGCTGCACAACGGGCTGGGCCGGTACCCGGCCGCCCTGGCGGCCGCGCGCCGCGCCGTCGCCCACGACGACCTCGCCCTGACCGGCTGGACGCTCGGCGAGCTGGTCGAGGCCGCGGTCCGCACCGGGGACGAGGCGGCGGCCGGCGAGGCGCGCGAGCGGCTCACCGAACGGACCGCTGCCGCCGGGACGGACTGGGCCCGGGGCGCGCAGGCCCTCGCGGACGCGCTGGCGGGGCCCGCCGCCGCCGCCGCGGAGGACCGCTACCGCGAGGCCGTCGAGCTGCTGGGCGGCACGCGCCTGACCGTGCTGACGGCGCGGGCCCGGCTCCTGTACGGCGAGTGGCTGCGCCGCGAGAACCGGCGCGGTGACGCGCGGGACCACCTGCGGGCCGCGCACGAGGTGTTCGCGCGGGCGGGCGCGGAGGGCTTCGCCGGCCGGACCGCCCGGGAGCTGGCGGCCACGGGCGAGACGGTGCGCCGGCGCGACGCGGTCGCGGCGGACGCGCTCACCGCGCAGGAGGCCCAGATCGCGCGGCTGGCGGTGGCCGGCCGGACCAACCCGGAGATCGGCGCGGAGCTGTTCCTCAGCCCGCGCACCGTGGAGTGGCACCTGCGCAAGGTGTTCGGCAAGCTCGGGATCGCCTCGCGGCGCGAGCTGGCCGCCGCCCTGCGCGAGCGCTGAGCGCGCCGCTCACGGCTGCGGCGCGGCGGGCTCCCGCACGTGGTGCCGCCCGAGCGGCAGCATGAGCGGCCGGCCCGACGTCGGGTCGGTGATCACCTGGCTGTCCAGCCCGAACACCGCCCGCACCGTCTCGGTGGTGAGTACCTCGGCCGCCTCGCCGGCGGCGTGCACGCGCCCTTCGGCCAGCGCCACCAGGTGGTCGGCGTACCGGGCGGCGAGGTTGAGGTCGTGCAGCACCATGACGATCGTGGTGCCGCGGGACCGGTTGAGGTCGGTCAGCAGGTCGAGCACCTCGACCTGGTGGCTGACGTCGAGGAACGTCGTGGGCTCGTCGAGCAGCAGCACGTCGGTCTGCTGGGCGAGCGCCATGGCGATCCACACGCGCTGGCGCTGGCCGCCCGAGAGCTCGTCGACGGCGCGGTCGGTCAGGTCGAGCGTGCCGGTGGCCTCCAGCGCGGCGGCCACGGCCTCGTCGTCCTGCCTGCTCCAGCGGGACAGGGCGCGCTGGTGGGGGTTGCGGCCCCGGCCCACGAGGTCGCCCACGGTGATGCCCTCGGGGGCGACGGGCGACTGCGGCAGCAGGCCGAGCGTGCGGGCCAGCTCCTTGGCGGGGGTGCGGTGCACCTCCTTGCCGTCGAGCAGCACCTGCCCCTGGCGGGGCGCGAGCAGGCGGGACATCGAGCGCAGCAGCGTGGACTTGCCGCACGCGTTGGCGCCGACGATCGCGGTGATGCGCCCGGGCGGCACGGCGAGGTCGAACCCGGAGATGACCGTGCGGTCCTTGTAGCCGAGGGTGAGGTCGGTGGCCTGGAGCGTGTGCGCTGCGGTCACAGCGAGCCTCCCGTGCGGTTGGTGCGGATGATGAGGTAGATCAGGTACGGCGCCCCGAGCGCCCCGGTGACGACGCCCACGGGGTAGCGGGTGCCGAACGCGAACTGGCCCAGGAGGTCGGCCACGAGCACCAGCAGCGCCCCGACCAGCGCGGCCGGCACCAGGGGCGAGCCGTGCGGCCCGGTGATCCGCGCCGCGATGGGCCCGGCGAGGAACGCGACGAACGCGATGGGCCCGGTGGCCGCGGTGGCGAACGCGATCAGCCCGACGGCGGCCACGACCAGCACGATGCGGGTGCGCTCCACGCGTACGCCGAGTGCCGAGGCGGCGTCGTCGCCGAGCTGGAGGCCCGCGAGGTTGCGGGCCTGGCCCACCAGCGCCGGCCCGAGCACGGCGAGCGCGATCACGACGGGCACGACGTCGTCCCACGCGGCGCCGTTGAGACTGCCCGTGAGCCACCGCATGGCCTCCTGCAGCTCCCACTGGGGCGCCTTGCTCAGCACGTAGGAGGTGACGCTGTCGAGCATCGCGGCCACGCCGATGCCGATCAGCACGAGCCGGGTGCCGGCCACGCCCCCGCGGTAGGACAGCAGGTAGATCAGCACGGCGACGGCGAGGCCCGCGGCGACGGCGAACACGGAGACCTGCGCCCCGCCCAGGCCCAGCACGACGATCGCGAAGGCGGCCGCGGCGCTCGCGCCGGAGCTGATGCCGATGATGTCGGGGCTGGCCAGCGGGTTGCGCAGCATGGTCTGGAAGGTGACGCCGCCCAGGCCGAAGCAGATGCCCGCCAGCGCGGCGAGCACGGCGCGGGGCAGCCGCAGCCGGCCCACGGTGAACGACGCGCCGGGCACGTCGTGACCCAGGATCACGCCCACGACGTCGGCGGGCGGGTAGAAGGTGCGGCCGACCATGAGGGTCAGGGCGAGGACGGCGACGACGAGCACCCCGAGCAGGGTGATCACGAGGCGGCGCCGGCGGCCGCGCCGGACACGGGAGGCGGCGACCCGCTCGACTGCTGACGGCTCGACGGCGGTGAGTGTGTCCGTCATAGCTCCCGGACCTTCTGGCGGCGGACGATCGAGATGAAGAACGGGGCGCCGACGAGCGCGGTGATGATGCCCACCTCGAGCTCGTCGGGGCGCGCGACGATGCGGCCGAGCACGTCGGCGGCGGTGAGCAGGGCGGCGCCGGTCAGTGCCGCGAAAGGCAGCAGCCAGCGGTGGTCCACGCCGACGAGCAGGCGGCACACGTGCGGCACGACCAGCCCGACGAAGGCGATTGGCCCGGCGATCGCGGTCGCGGCCCCGCACAGCAGGACGGCGCCGAGGGAGGCCAGGCCGCGCGCCAGCGCGACGCGCTCGCCCAGGCCGGTCGCGAGCTCGTCGCCGAGCGCGAGCGCGTTCAGGGTGCGGGCCGCGACCAGGCAGATCAGCGTGCCGACGACGAGGAACGGCGCCATCTGGCCGATGCTGTCGAAGCTCGCGCCGCCCACCCCGCCGATCTGCCAGGACCGCACGTTGCCGGCGATGTCGCCGCGCGGCAGCACGACGGCGCTGATGAACGAGGCGAACGCGGCCGACGTCGCGGCGCCGGCCAGGGCCAGCTTGAGCGGCGTCGCCCCGCCGCGGCCCAGCGAGCCGACCACGTAGACGAACGTGGCGGTGACACCGGCGCCGAGCACCGCCGTCCAGATGAAGCTGGTCGCGGTCCACATGCCGAACCACGCGATGCCGACCACGACGGCCAGCGACGCGCCCATGTTCACGCCGAGGATGCCCGGGTCGGCCAGCGGGTTGCGGGTCACGCCCTGCATGACGGCGCCCGCCAGCCCGAGGGCCGCGCCCACGAGGAGGGCGAGCACGGTGCGCGGGATGCGCTTGGTGACGGCGGCCTGGCCGAGGCCGTCGGACGACCCGGCCAGCGCCGCGGTGATGTCGGCCCACGAGACGTCGCGCGAGCCGATGGCGAGCGAGGCCGCGCAGAGCAGGACCAGGACCCCGGCCAGCACGAGCAGCCACAGGAGCCGGACGCGGGCCGGGCGCCGCACGACGGCGACGCCCGCCCCGGTCACGGGAGGCGCAGTGGTCACTTGGCCTTGGCGGCGGCGTCGGCCAGCAGGTCGGCGTAGTCCGCGAGGACCCACGGGATGGCGAGGGGCGTCGGGTTGGCGGCGGTGCCCAGGGGGCCCGCGCCGTCCAGGAAGACGACGGCGTCGTTGGCGACGGCCGGCATCTGCGACAGCAGCGGGTCGGCCTTGAGGGCGTCCACGAGCTCCTGGTCGCCGTAGGTGACGATCACGTCGACGTCGTCGAACAGGTCGACCTGCTCGGCGCTCACGCTGCCGGAGAACTCGCCGGCGGCCGAGGCCTCGGTGACGGCCTCCGGGGTGCCCAGGCCGAGGTCCTCGAAGAACGCGGCCCGGGTGTCGTTGGCCGTGTAGAAGTTGACGGTGCTCAGGTCGGCGGTGTCGACGTGGGTCACGAACATCGCGGTCTTGCCCTCGAGCTCGGGGTGGCCTTCGACGGTGGTCGCGATGTCCTTCTCGATGCTGGCCACGAGCTCCTCGCCCTCGGCGGCCAGGCCCAGGCCTTGGCTGTTGTACAGGATGACGTCGCGCCACGAGGTCGCCCAGGGCGCCTCCGGGTAGGCGACGACGGGCGCGATCTCGCTGAGCGTGTCGTAGTCCTCCTGGGTGAGGCCGGAGTAGCCGGCCAGGATGACGTCGGGCTCGGTGTCGGCGACGGCCTCGAAGTCGATGCCGTCGGTCTCGTCGAAGAGCACGGGCGGCTCGGCGCCGAGCTCCTCGAGCTCCTCCTCGACCCAGGGGAGCAGGCCGTTGCCGTCGTCGTCGCCGAAGTTGGCGGCGGCCATGCCGACGGGGACCACGCCCAGGGCGAGGGGGACCTCGTGGTTGGCCCAGGCCACGGTGGCGACGCGCTCCGGCTTGGCCTCGATGGTGGTGGTGCCGAGCGCGTGCTCGATCACGACCGGGTACTCGCCCGACGACGCGCCGGTGCTCTCCCCGCCGGTGGCCTCGGGGGAGGTGCCGCCGCAGGCGGACAGGCCGAGGGCCATCGAGCCGGCCGCGATCAGGGCAAGAAGACGACGTGGACGCATGTGCAGGTAGCTCGCTCTCAAGTGCAGGGGACCTCGGAGCACCCGTGACCGGGTCACGAGTTAGGAGAGGTTTACCTAACATCTTAGGAATTGCCGGTCGTCTGACGCAATCGAGTGATTCGGACGGCGTATGTCGCGATCGGGACAGTGCGGCCGAGCGGCCAGGGGCTCAGGCGGGGCGGAACCGGGCCGGCGTCAGCCCCGTCGTCCGGCGGAAGGCGGCGCCGAAGGCGCTCGCGGAGCGGTAGCCGACCTGCTCGGCGACCTGCTCGACGGCGACCCCCTGCGCGAGCAGCAGGATCGCGCAGTGGGCACGCAGGACCGCCTGCCAGCGCGCGAAGCTCAGCCCGGTCTCGGCCCGGAAGGCCCGGGTGATCGTGCGCGGGCTCACGTCCAGGAGCACTGCCCAGTCCGCCAGGCCGCGCGGGTCGGCCGGGTCCTGCGTCAGCGCCGTCGCGATGGGACGCAGCAGGTCGCCGCGCGGCTGCTGCACGAACAGCTCGTGCGGCGACGGCGCCAGCACGTCGAGCACCAGCTGCTCGGTCAGGGTGCGCGACGCCGCGGACAGGGCGCCGTCGTCGAGCCGGTCGAGCAGCAGGGCCAGCAGCGGCGTGATCTCGACGGCCACCGGCTCCTGCGCCAGCGGGGGAGCGGCGTGCAGGCCGAACTGCGCGGCCCGGTACCAGGTGCCCGCCGGCATGCGGCCGGAGTGCACCACCCCGGCCGGCACCCACAGGCCCACCGTCGGGGTGATCGTCCAGGTGCGGCTGCCCGTCGTCGCGCTGGACGCCCCGCGCAGGTTCCACAGCAGCTCGTGCGTCGGGTGGGAGTGTTCCTCCCAGACCGTGTCCCGCGAGACGAGCTCGTCCATGCCCCGGATGACGTACGGGACGTCGACGGCGCCCGCGGCGAACGTCGGTAGGGAACGGCTGTCGGGCATGGGGTCCAGGCTAGGTGGTCGGATCAGTCGGCCGGCCTGGTCACCGGGACGACGGTGACGATGTGCTCGAGCCCCTTGTAGTCGTCGGGATTGGACGTGTACAGGGGCAGACCTTCGGTCGCGGCCGTCGCGGCGATCATCAGGTCGACGGCGCGCCTGCGCGGTGTGCGTCCCACGGCGACGACGCCGGCGGTGATCCGCCCGAAGAGACGGGCAGCCTCGGCGCCGAAGGGGATCGGGTCGAACTCGTTCTCGACGCGCTGGAGGACGTCGATGCGGCGTGCCCGCTCGGCGTGCTCGTCGTACTCCGTGCTGTCCGGGCGGACCAGGTGTGGCCCTGCGGACAGCTCGGCGAGCGTCATCGCACTTACGGCCATCTCCTCCGGCAGCTCGGCGACGTCGATCCGGTCCCGCAGGATGAGGATGTTCGTGTCGACGAGGCCCTGCGTGGGCTCAGCGCTCATAGGGGTCGGAGACCTCGTCGTCGACCGTCGCCTCCTGGTCGGCGCGGAACGCCTCGAGCGACATGTGGGGGCCCGCCTGGGACATGGCCGCGAACTCGGCGCGCGGGACGAACCGCCGTCGGCGGCGTAGCGGGACGAGCTCACCGATCTGGTGCCCGTCACGGGTGACGGTGAACGACTGCCCTGACTGGACGGCGTCCATGATCTCCTTGGACCGCGAGCGTAGGTCGCGCTGAGTGATCTCCGGCTGAATGCTCACCAGACCACCGTACATCCGCGTGCCACGGTGTGCTACTAGGTGCTACATGCGGTTGCCGGGCGGTGTCGGACCCCCTGAGCGAGAATCGTTGGGGTGATCGGCCATGACATCTGGTCGCCGACCCGCTTCGCGCGCAACGGCGACGTCGCCCTCGCCTTCGACCGGTTCGGCACCGGCGGCGGCACACCCCTGCTCCTGCTGATGGGCCTGGCCATGTCGCGGTTCTGGTGGCCCGACGGCCTGTGCCGCGCACTGGCCGACGAGGGCTTCGACGTGGTCCGGTTCGACCAGCGGGACACCGGGGAGTCCACCCGGCTCGGTGTGAGCGAGCGGCGCGGCTCCTGGGCGGCGCTGTTCGGCGGGGGTTCGGTGCCCTACACGGCCGAGGACGTCGTGGACGACGCCGCCGCCGTGCTCGACGCCGTCGGCTGGGACCGCGCGGTGGCGCTGGGCCACTCCCAGGGCGGCGTCGTGGCGCAGCGGTTCGCCCTGCGGTACCCGGACCGGACGCTCGGGCTCGTCTCGTGCGACGCCCCGCCGAGCGACGCCGCGGGGATCGCGGCGCTGCGGCACCTGCGGTACGGGATGGTCGCGCGGCGCGCCGCCGCGCGGTATCCCCGGAGCCGGGAGGGCGACGTCGCGTCCGCGCTCGCCATCGCCCGGGCCATGGCGTCGCCCAGGTACCCCGTCGACGAGGCAGCGGCCCGCGCCCGGATCGAGCGCGGGCTCGACTGCGGCCCGCGCGACATGCGGGCCATGGGCCGGCAGCTCCGCGCGGTCTGGCACGGGCCCCGCCTGCGCGAGATGCGCACCCCGACGCTCGTCGTGCACGGCGCGGAGGACCCCCTGGTGCGGACGACGGCTGCCCGTGCCACGGCGCGGGCGATCCCGGGCGCCAAGCTCGTGGTGCTCGACGAGGTCGGGCACGACCTGCCGCCCGTCGTCTGGCCCACGCTGGCGCGGCAGGTCCGGAGCCTCGTCCCGGCCTGACCGGGCCCGGTCTAGCGCCGCTCCGGCATCGGGATCCACGTGTGCCACGGCGTCACCCGGTCGATGTGCACCACGGCGTCGAAGGCCCGGCGGGCGTCCACGAGCTGCAGCTCCGCGCCGTTGTGCGTGCCGCGCGTCGCGTCCAGGGCGGCTGCGGCCCCGCCGTCGGCCGGGCGCAGGTCCACGTAGTACGAGCCGAGACCCGGGGCGGCGAGCGCGGCGTCGAGGCTCGTCGGGTCCGGCGCGCCGAGATCCTGGGTGAACGGGGTCGAGTGCCCCGGGGCGTCGTCGGGCCCCGGCCGGTGCAGCCAGGCCGTGCCGCCGCCGAACGTGGTGCCCAGCACCACCAGGTCGTCCCCGAGCCGGTCCGCGAGCTCGCGGCCCGTCGTCGTCATCGGCTGCGGTACGAACGGCGGCGCGTGGAACGGCGTGCGCTGCACGTGGCCGTTCGCCGCCGCGACCACCACGCGCGGCTCGCGTTCCAGCACCCACTCCACCGTGTCCGCCATGGTGACGTCGCGGACGTTGCCCGGCGGGTAGGCGCGCGTCGCGCCCGCGGGCATCGCCGCGAGGAACGCGTCCGTCTGCCGGGCGACGCGCGCGGCGTGCTCCGCGAACGCCACCTCCCGCGGGTCGGCCCCCGCCTCCAGGTAGTCGATCCGGCGGGCCCGGACCCGCTCGGCCAGCTCCCCGACGAGCGCCGTCAGGGCCGCCCGCTCGGCGGCCGGCAGCGCGATGTACGCGTGCAGGGCGGGCGCCGCCTGGGCGATCCCGGACCGGTCGGCCGGGAGGTAGCCGAACAGCGGCAGCAGGTCCGCGAGCACGTGCGCGGCATACCCCGGGTCGACGTCGGCCAGGAAGGCCTCCACCGCCTCGACGGCCGGCCGGGCGCTCGCGGCCGAGTCCGGCACGTCCGCCCCGTAGAACCGCACGCCGCCGTCCGTGCGCAGCCAGGCCAGCAGGTCGAGCATCTCCTGGCAGCGGCCCATGCTGTAGGTGACGCCACGCTCCAGCACCTCGCGCACCGGCAGCGCGCTCCGGCCCGCGACCCAGTCGTCCACGAGGCGGCCCTCGGGGAACCCGGACTCCATGACGTACGCGGTGAACCCGTGCCGCGACAGGAACCGCAGGATCCGGTGCCGCACCTGGTACATCTCGTGGATCCGGTGCATCGACTCGCCGATCGCCACCACCCGCGCGTCGCCGACGATCTCCAGCAGCGGCAGCAGGTCGGCGTCGTCGTCGCCGTCCGGGTCGAGGGTGGCCAGCCGGCGCGCGTTCGCGCGCAGCCACGCGGTCAGGTCGTCGCTCACCTGGCGAACATATCGCCTGGTCAGCGCGGACGGCGTGGTGTGCGCCCACGGCGCAACGACCTCGTTGCAGGCCTCTCCTTAATGCCTCTGCGAGTGAACTGCACCCGGGTTACGGTGCGCAAGCCGTCGACAGGAGGAGCGAAAGATGGCGACGATCAACCCGGAGGTCCTGCTGAGCGGCTGGCGCGGGCGCCGGTTCCTGCTGGAGTACGCCGCCGCCTCCGACCTGCCGCTCGCGGGGGCCGTGATGTCGGCGGGCTACGAGCTCGACCCGGTGCGCGACACGACGGTCGTGTCGTTCTTCGGCGCCGGAAGCCGCGAGCCGGAGCCGCGCGCGACGCCCGAAGCCGTCGCGTCCCTGCTGGCCGGCCTCCGCCTCACCGCGCTCGACCAGGTCACCGCCCTGAGCACGCTCGCCCAGGCGGTGAGCGTCGCCCGGTACTGGCAGGAGCCCGACGGCGAGGACCTGCTCGCCGCCACGCCCGCGGTGCGGGCCGCGCTGGAGCGGGTCGCCGCGCACGTCGCCGGGTCCGAGACCGTGGGCTGGTGGAGCACGCCGCTGGTCCGCGAGGACCAGCACGCGGTCACCTGGGACGGCCGCACCCCGGCCACGACCGCGACCGTGGCGGAGCGCCTGACCTGGTGGCGCGCCGAGGTGCTGGACGAGGAGCGGCGCGCGCAGACCGACCGGCCCAGCGACCCGACGGCGCCGTTCAGCGGCACCTGGTGGTCCGCCCCGCCGTCGGACCTGACGCACACCTCGCGCGGCCTCGGCCCGCACGGGCCGGCGGGGCTGCGACTGGTGGAGGACGACATGGGCTGGGAGCGGGCCGTGACCCACCGGGTGGAGGTCCCCGCCGGCGCGCGCGTGCTCGAGGTGGACGGCCCCGAGGCCTGGGCCGCGCTGTGCCGCGAGTACCCGCTGGAGGTGACCGCCCAGAAGCGGCACGACTGGTACAGCACCACCGGCCGCGTGGGGCGCTGGGTGCTGCCCGACTGGGCGGCGGTCGCCGCCCAGCACGACGCCGTGCACCTCACCGCCGCCGCCTACCTCGCGGCGGCGGGCACGGCGATCCCGGTCGACGACGACGCGGCGAGCGTCATCGCCGGGTGGAGCCCCGACGAGACGTACTGGTTCGTCGACACCGTGCGGCCGCAGGGGGCCGGGACGGAATGGGTGCTGGACGACGAGGACTGGGTGGCCGCGGCGGTCTGACGGCGGGGCTCAGCGGCCCTCGGCGCGCTCCAGCTCCCGGGCCAGGTCGAGCATCTCGCGGCCGAGGGCGTCGAGGCGCTCGCGGAGGCTGCCGGTATCGGCCGGCACCGGGGCCACGGCGTCGGGCTCCTGGATCACGTTGATGTCGAAGACCACCCGGTCCGCGCGGTGCCAGGTGCGGAACACCTCGACGGGCCGGGCGGCCTCGTCGGTGCTGGTGCCCTCGAGCAGCAGCACCGGTGTCCCGGCGGCCACCTGGAGCAGCTCCGCCGTGTCGGCGTCGGCGCCCACCGCCCGGACCTGCCGCCGGCCCGCCACCACGTGGGTGCCGAACCGGCGCTGGATCGTGGCGTGCAGCGACGCGTCGGTCAGCTCCTCGGCGGTCAGGTCCCCGAGCTCCTCGGGGAGCCAGGTCTCGATGAGGGCGAGCGGCTCGTCGCCGGCGCTGCGCAGGCGGCGCAGGCGCAGCACCCGGTCGGAGGCGAGCTCGCCGGTCGCCTCGGAGGCGGGCTCCAGCCCGAGCTCCAGGACGCGCGTGGTCACGTGCACGCCCTCGCCCTCGACCTGGGTCGACAGGCCCGGGACGCGCTGCACCAGGCGGTGCAGCTCGCCGCGTTCCCGGACGGTCGTGCCCCGGCCCCGACGTCGTTCCACGAGCCCCTCCTGCTCCAGCGACGCCAGGGCCTGGCGCACCACGGAGCGGGAGACGCCGTAGCGTTCCTGCAGCTCGGCCTCGGTGGGCACCTGCGCGCCGGGCGCGAGCGCGCGGCCCAGGATCTGGGCGCGCAGCTCGCTGCCGATGCGCCGGTGGAGGGGCTGACCGTCGGGTGCGGGGCGGGCCACGGTCAGCTCGCCGCGCTCGGGGCGCTCTGCTGCGCCGTCCGCTGTGCCGTCTGCCAGACGTGGTCCCAGCCGGGGGCGAGGCCGGCGGCCCGCTCGATCGCGAGCACCAGGCTGGCCTCCCGGGCGATGCCCTGGCCCGCGATGTCGAACGCGGTGCCGTGGTCCACGGAGACGCGCACCACGGGCAGCCCCACGGTGATGTTCACGCCGTCGTCGCCGTACACGGCCTTGAACGGGGCGTGCCCCTGGTCGTGGTAGCAGGCGACGACCATGTTCCACTTCCCCTTGACCGCGGCGGGGATCAGGGCGTCGGCGGGCAGCGGGCCGTGGGCGTTGAGGCCGCGGGCGCGCGCCGCCTCGACCGCGGGGGCCAGCACGTCGGCGTCCTCGTCGCCGAACAGACGGTTCTCGCCGGCGTGCGGGTTCAGGCCCGCGAGCCCGATGGCCTCGTCCGGGCGGCCCAGCGCCGCCGTGAAGGCGCCCGCCAGGTCGAGCACGTCGCGCGTGCGCTCCGGCGTGATGTCCTCGATGGCCTGGCGCAGCGAGACGTGCGTGGTCAGGTGGAAGAAGTACAGGTCACCGGCCGACAGCACGAGGCTGAAGTTCTTGACCCCGAACTCGTGGGCGAGCAGCTCCGTGTGCCCCGGCCACCTGTGCCCGCCCGCGTGCATCGCGGCCTTGTTCAGCGGGGGCGTGACGATGCCGTCCACCAGCCCCTCCCGGGCCAGCCGGCAGGCCTCGACGACGAACCGGTAGGCGCCGTCGCCGGCCGCCGCGCTGATCTCGCCGACCGGCACGTCGGCCAGCGACGGGCCGGTCTGGAGCAGCTCGATGGTGCCCGGCGTGTTGGTGGCCTCTGCCGGGGACGCGATCACGCGGACCCGCTCCGGGTCGCCGCCGATCGCGGAGACGGCCCGGCGCAGCGCGCCCGCGTCGCCCACGACCACGGGCACGCACAGGGCGCGCAGGTCGTCGTGGCCGAGCAGGGCCTTGGCCGTGATCTCCGGGCCGATGCCTGCGACGTCGCCGAGCGTGACGGCGAGGGTGGGGATGCTCAAGGGTTTACCTCCTGGTGCGAAGAGTACGATCTCAGGCTTTCGAGGACGTCGACGACGGTCCGGCGGGTGCCGAACCCGCCCGCCTTGGTGACGACGACGGTGCCGTGCGCCGGTCCGCCCTCGAGCCGGCCGAGCGGCACGCCCTCGGCGACGGACCCGGCCACCCGCACGCTGCGGGCACCGAGCCGGGCCAGGACGGCGCGGGCGCCGTCACCCCCGATCAGGACGACGGCGTCGGGGCGGGTGCGCTCCGTGACGGCGGCGACCAGGTCGGCCAGCGCGGCCGCCGCGTGGGCGGCCTGTTTCCGTCCGGTGGCGGTGGGTTCGGGGGTGCGGACCAGGACCGTCGCGGGGCGTGCGGTACCCAGCGACCGCGCGGCCAGCTCGTGCGGGCCGGTCCCGGCCTCCGGGGTGATGAGCAGCGTGCCGGGCTCGGCGCTCAGCAGCTCGTCGGCCTGCCCGCGGGAGACCTCGTTCAGGGAGCTCAGCACCACGAGCGTGCGCCCGGCGGCGGCCCGGGGCCGGTCCGGCGCGGTGCGGTCGCCGCCCCAGCGCGGGGCCAGGGCGGCGGCGAGCCCGGCGGAGCCGACCGGCACGGCGCGCGCACCGAGCAGCACGACGGCGTCGGCGAGACGCTCCAGGTCGGCGTCGTCCACGGCGTCGACCACCACGGTGTCCGTGCCCGTGCCCGCCTCGGCGAGGCGGGCCGCGAGGGCCGCGGCGTCGCCGTCGGCGGGTACCCGGACGGCGCCCGGCAGGAGCGCGGTCAGCTCGCTCGCGCGGACCGGCGTGACGGGGTCGCGCCCGGCGGCCGTGGCGGCGACCGGTACGCCGTCGACCAGCAGCACCCCGTCGCGGACCGTGCGCCCCAGCGCGGGGTAGCTCGGGCAGACGACGGCGAACGCGCCGGGCACCCGGCCCCGCCAGGCGCTCAGGGCCCCGCTGACCTGGGCCGCGACGCTGCCGCGCAGCGTCGAGTCGATCTTGACGTAGAGGCGTCCGGCGCCGGTCAGCGCCCGCACGGCGGCCGCGGTCGCGGCCGCCGCGGCGGCGTCGTCCAGGGCCCGGGCGTCGGTGACGACGGCGACCGCCGCCCGCTCGCCGGTGGGCAGCTCCCGGCCGAGGGCCAGGTGGCTGGTCCAGCCGGCGCGGGCGAACTGCACCACGCAGTCCCCGGCCCCGGTCAGGTCGTCCGCGACGACGCCGACGGTGTGCTCGCTCATGCGGTGCCGCGCCCCTCGCCGGCCGGGGCCGGGTCCGCGCCGGCGGCGTCCGCGCCGGTGGTGTCGGCGTCGTCCGCCGGGGCGAGCCCGCCCTGCCGCTTGAGCACGATCGTGGCCAGGAGCGGAGCCAGGACGGCGCTGACCAGCACGGCCGAGGCGACCTGCGCCGTGGCGACCGCGACGTACGGCTCGAAGGTGGGGTCCACCCCGCCGATGATCGCGGGTGTGGCGACGGCGTTGCCCGCCGTGGTCGCGGCGGCGATCGCGATGCCCGACTTCACGCCGCGGCGCAGGATGAACCGGTAGCCCGAGTAGGTCAGCGCCGCGGTCAGGAGCAGGGCGAAGACGCCGACGAGGAGGCCGCTCGCGCCGCCGGTCACGACGTCGCGCAGGTTGATCCCGGTACCGAGGGCGAACGCGAAGAACGGGATGACGATGTTCGGCACCGGCCGCATGATCTCGGTCCAGCGCGGGTCCAGGTTGCCGACCACGAAGCCGAGCACAAGCGGGATCACGGCCGCGAGGAACGCCGTCAGCGGGATGTCGGCCAGGCCCGAGGCGCCGAGGAAGAGCATCGAGATGAACGGGCCGTCGTTCAGGGCCGAGGCCATGTAGGCTCCGCGGTCCCGCTCGTCGCCGTACTTGCCGGTGAAGGCGAGCCACAGCCCACCGTTGCTGTTGTCGATGGTGGCCATCAGCGCCAGGATCGAGACTCCCAGGAACCCCTCGATCCCGAAGATGCTGCCCGCCAGGGCGACCAGCCCGGCGGGGATCAGGGACTTCGTCAGCAGCAGCGTTCCCGTGGCGGCGAGCACCGGCCCCGACGTGCGGGCCGTGATCTGCATCCCCGTGGCGAAGATGAGGACGGCGATCAGGGGCAGCGCCGAGTCCTTGAACAGGGCGGTGGTGAACGAGCCCAGCTCGAGGAAGCCCGGGAAGAACGTCCCGACCACCGAGCCGAGCACCAGCGGCACGAGCATGAGCCCGCCCGGGATCCTGTTCATCCAGTCGTAGAGGGGCACGGTCGACCTCGGTGTCAGTCCGGCATCCATGGCGGAACCTCTCGTTGTGCGCGACCGGCGGTGGTCGCAATTGTCAGGACAAGAAAGTACGGACAAAGTACGGGATGCCGCGGGCGGCGGGCAAGTCCCCTGCGCACGGCCCCCGCCGCGCGCGAATTTCACCCGGCGCATAGCGTTTCCGGGTGACCGACGTGTGGACCTGGCCCGCCCGGATAGGCGTGCTGGCCGGAACTGCCCTCTTCGTGGCCCTGCTCATCCCGATCCTCCTGATCCAGGTACGCCGGTACGGCGCCACCAGCCCGGCCCGGCTGCTCGGCGCGGCGGCGCTCGCCGTCTACGGCACCGCGCTCGTGGCGTACACGCTGCTGCCGCTGCCGTCGGGCGACCTGGCCGCCTGGTGCGCCGACTACGGGTACGACGGCGCCCAGCTGCGCCCCCTGCAGATCGTCGCCGACATCCGCGAGCGCACCGCCGGCCTGTCCCTGGGCGCCGCGGTGCGCGACATCTCGGTGCTGCAGGGCGTGTTCAACGTGGTGCTGTTCGTGCCGTGGGGCGTGCTGGTGCGGCGGTACCTGGGCTGGGGGCTGCTCGCGTCCGCGGCGTCGGCGCTGGGGGCGTCGCTGCTGATCGAGGTCACGCAGCTCACCGGCATCTTTGGCCTGATCCCGTGCTCGTACCGGCTGGCCGACGTCGACGACCTGCTCACCAACACCCTGGGCGGGGTGCTCGGCGCGGTGATCGCGCCGTGGGTGCTGCGCTGGATGCCGGGCGCCCGGACGCTGGCGGCGGGCCGGGGCACGCCGCGGCCCGTGACCCTGTGGCGCCGCCTGTTCGGCATGGTCGTGGACTACCTCGCCTACACGGTCCTGGGCGGGGTGCTCGCGCTGACCCTGGGCCTGGGCTACTACCTCGTGTCTGGCCGCGCGCCGGCGGACTCCCTGGCCGTGTGGCTGGGCACCAGCGTGCTGGCGTGGGTGCTGGTCTTCGTGCTGCCGCTGGTCACGGGCGCGGGGGAGTCCCTGGGGCAGCGCACGGTCTGGCTCGCGGTGGTGCCGCCCGACGGCGGTGCGCGCCTGGCGCCGTCGGCCCGCCTGCGGCGCGGCCTGGCCGGGGGTGCGCTGTGGGGTCTGCTCCAGGCGCTGTCGGACGCCGCGACGATGTTCGGCGTCGGCGGGCTCGGCTGGGCGGGTGGCCTGGCGGGCACGCTGGCGACGGTGGCGGTGCTGGGCGTGCTGTTCGGCCGGAGCCGTCGCGGGCTCTCCGGGCGGGTGGCCCCGTACGTGCTGGTCGACGCGCGCACCCTGGCGCCGGAGGGTCAGGCCCGGGGTCGCGGGTCCCGGCCGAGCAGGTGACGCAGGGCCGGCTCCAGGGTGGGGTGCCGGAACCGGTGGCCCAGGTCGAGCAGCGCCTCGGGGGAGACGCGCTGGCTGGCCTGCGCCAGCTCGGTCGCCCCCTCCTCGCCGAGCAGCAGCTTCGGCCCCAGTCCCGGCACGGGTAGCAGGGCCGGACGGCGCAGCACCGCCGCGAGCGTGGCGGTGTAGGCGGCGTTGCGCACCGGCGTGGGGGCGACGGCGTTGACCGGCCCGGTCAGCCGCTCGTCGTACAGCGCCCGGTGGTAGACGTCGACGAGGTCGTCGATGCCGATCCAGGACTGCCACATCTGCCCGTCGCCGAGCCGGCCGCCCAGCCCGGCGGCGAACAGCGGGTGGAACACCCGCAGGGTGCCGCCGCGCGGCGACTGCACCAGCCCGGTGCGGACGTTGACCACGCGAACGCCTGCCTCGGCGGCGCCCGCGGTCGCCTGCTCCCAGTCGTGCACGACGTCGGCGAGGAACCCGTCGCCGCGCGCACTGGTCTCGGCCAGCACCTCGTCGCCGCGGTCCGGGCCGTAGAAGCCGATCGCGGAGGCGCTGACGAACACCCGCGGCCCGCCGGGCGTGCGTGCGGCCAGCTCGGCGAGCGCCGTCGTCGGCCCGATGCGGGAGCCGCGGACCGCGGCGCGGTGCGCGTCGGTGAACCGGCCCGCGATCGACGCGCCGGCCAGGTGGACCACGGCGTCGACGCCCTCCAGCAGGTCCTCGGCGGGGGACTGCGGGTCCCAGCGGCGTTCGTCGGGCCCGTGCGGGGTGCCGCGCACCAGCCGCACCACGCGGTGGCCGGCCGTCGTCAGGAACGGGGCCAGAGCCCCGCCGACCAGGCCGTTGCTGCCGGTGATCGCCACGGTCATGGGGCGGTCGCCGGCGTTGCGGGCGCTGGCCTGCGCGGCGAGGTCGAGGCCGAGCTGGCGGTGCCGGTAGGCGAACATGGACCGCAGCACCGACTCGGGCACCGGGGTGTCCACGGTGTCGGTGATGCGGGTGCGGTCGCCGTCGGCGTGGAACTCGTGGGTGTGCCGCCACGGCACCACCCAGCGCAGCGGCGCGGAGACCAGCTCGTCGACGAACCGTTCCGGCGGCGCGTAGCCCGTGTGCCGCGCGACCCAGCGCAGGCCGAGCGGCAGCCGCAGCACGGCCTCGCCGCCGTCCAGCGACGTCGCCTCCTGGACCACCGTCAGGGGCGACCACGGCGGGGTGAGCCGCAGGACCGCGCCGGGGCGCTCGTGCCACGCGAAGACCTCGGACCGTGGGTGTCCCACGACGCTCGACATGTGCAGAGTCATGCTTCCCTCCCTACAGGTAGACGGCCGCGTCCGCGATCAGGAGGATCGTCACCACCGCGCCGGCGGCGTAGTTGACCCACAGGAAGTGGCGCCAGCCGCCGTTGGCCCGGGCGGAGTCCTCGTCGCTCACGTTGGCGTACGGCGCGGCGAGCACGAGGTAGGGGACGGCGAGCAGCCCCAGCAGCGCCGTGGGCCAGCCCGTGGTGGCCACGAGCACGCCCGCGACCACCCAGGCGCCCAGGGCGAGCCGCACCGTGGTGGCAGCGCCGAACGCCGTCGCGATCGAGGAGATCCGCGCCGCGCGGTCGGGCACCACGTCCTGGACGGCGCCGAACGCGTGGCTGGCCATGCCCCACAGCAGGAACGCACCGAGCGCGGCGAACGTCTGCGGCGTCGGCGCGGCCTGCGCGAGCGCCAGCCCGTACACCGCGGGGCTCACGAAGTGCACGCTGGACGTCAGGGAGTCCAGCACCGGCACCTCCTTGAACCGGAACGGCGGCGCGGAGTAGGCGACCAGCGCGAAGAGGCTGACCGCGAGCACGAGCCAGGAGGACGGCGGCCCGAGCAGCACCAGCGCGACCACGAACGGCACGCAGGTCGCGACGGACGCCACGAGGATCGGGCGGTGCCGCCGCGGCGACAGGAGCGCGCCCTCCACGCCGCCCTTGCGGGGGTTGGCCAGGTCGGACGCGTAGTCGAACACGTCGTTGATCCCGTACAGCGCCAGGTTGTAGGGCACCAGGAAGAACAGGGTGCCGACGACGAGGGCGACGTCCACCTCGCCGGTGGTCAGCAGGTACGCGGCCGCGAACGGGTAGGCCGTGTTGATCCAGCTCAGGGGGCGCGACGCGCGCGCGAGGTCAGCGAGCACGTCGACTCCCGAACAGGGTCCAGAGGGCGGGCAGCAGGATCACGCCCGCCAGGGGGTAGGCGAAGTCCTCGATCGGCGCGAGCCCGATCCGGAGCCCGGAGATGTGCTCGCCGGCGTAGGTGAACAGTCCGCTCGCGATCATCACGTTGTCGAAGAGGGCGGTGAGCACGAGCAGGGCGACGGCAGCCAGGAACAGCGGTCGCAGGCCGATGGGGCGGGTCCCGGACAGGCGTGCGCGCAGGTAGGCGATGAACGCGACCGCCACAGCCACCAGGAGGAAGGCGCGCGTGAGGATCAGGTAGGTCATCGCAGGACCTCCTCCCGCGCTCGGGCCCGGTCACCGGCCCGGACACGTGCCCGGACGCGGGCCCGGCCCAGCACCCGCTGGGCACCGAGGGTGAGCACCATCGTGAGCTCGCAGAGGAACGCCAGGAACACGATCTCCTCCACCGGCAGCTCGGGGGCGAGCATGAGCCCGGTCATGTACGGGCCGGCGCCGTGCAGGAAGATGCCCAGCCCGATGCCGGCCAGGTCCCACACCAGGAAGAACGCGGTACCCGTGACGAGCACGGCGGCCGCCCGGACCGGGGAGTCCCAGAGGAAGAGCCGGTACCGCCAGTCCACGATCAGCACGCCCGCCGCCGAGAACAGCAGCACCGCGAGGTAGACGAAGCTCATGCCGCCTCCTCCTCCAGGGGGCCGGCGCTGGTGTCGCCGCGGAGCCGCTTGAGCACCAGCTCCGCGCTGATCAGGCACATGGGCAGGCCGATCCCGGGGATGGTCGTGGCCCCCGCGTACAGCAGGTTCGACACCCGGGAGGAGGCGTTCGACCCGCGGAACATCGCGCTCTGCCGCAGCGTGTGGCCCGGCCCGAGGGCGCCGCCGCGCCAGGCGCCGAGGTCCCGCTCGAAGTCCACGGGGCCGATGGTGCGGCGCACGACGATCCGCTCGGCGAGGTCCGGCGTGCCGGTCCAGCCCGCGATCTGCGCGATCGCGTCGTCCACGATCCGCTCCACGCCCGGGTCCCCGGCGCCGTCGACGCCGCCCGCGCCGATCGTCGTGTCGGTCGGCACCGGCACGAGCACGAAGAGGTTCTCGTGCCCGGGCGGCGCGACGTCGTCCGTGGCGCTCGGCCGGCAGACGTACAGCGACGTGGGCGACGGCACCGTGCGCGCGGAGCCGTAGATGGACTCGAAGCCGCCCTGCCAGTCCTCGGCGAACAGCAGCGAGTGGTGGGCGAGCTGCGGCACCTCGCCGCGCACGCCCAGCAGGGCCAGCACCGCGCCCGGACCGGGGTCGCGGCGCTTCCACCAGCGGTCGCCGCGGCTGCGGTGCTCGGCGTCCAGCAGCTCGTGCTCGGTGACGCGCAGGTCCGCCGTCGAGACCACGACGTCGGCGGGCAGGTGCTGGGTACTGCCGTCGGGGCCGGTCACCTCGACGCCGGTGGCGGCGCCGTCGTCCGACACGGTGATCCGGCTGACCCGGTGGTCCGTGAACAGCTTGGCGCCCGCTCGCTCGGCGCACCGGGCGACGGCGTCGATCACCGCGCCGAACCCGCCGCGCGGGTAGAGCACGCCCTGGGTCACGTCGAGGTGGCTCATCAGGTGGTACATGCTCGGCGCCGAGCCGGGCGAGGTGCCCAGGAACACGGCCGGGTAGCCGAGGATGCGGCGCACCCGGTCGTCCGTGGTGTGCCGCGCGATGAAGTGGTCCAGCGACTCGCCGAGCAGGCGCAGCAGGCGCGGGGCGCGGCGCACCACGGTGCGGTCCAGCAGCGGCGCCGCCGAGGCGAACGTGGCGTACAGGAAGCGCTCGGTGGCGATCCGGTACGTCTCGGCCGCCGAGTCCAGGTACGCCTCGAGCTTCGGGGCCGACGGCGGGTCGAGCGCGAGCAGCGCCTCGCGGGCGCCGTCGGCGGGCAGGTCGAACGGCTCCGGGTCGCCCTCGAAGAACACGCGGTAGGACGGGTCGAGGCGCACCAGGTCCAGCTCGTCGGCCGCGCTCGTGCCGAGCAGGCGGAAGAAGTGCTCGAAGACCTCGGGCATGAGGTACCAGGACGGGCCGGTGTCGAACGTGAACCCGTCCCGCTCCCAGCGTCCCGCGCGCCCGCCCAGGTCGGAACGAGCCTCCAGCAGGGTCACCGACGCGCCGTCCTTGGCCAGCAGGGCAGCGGTCGCGAGACCTGAGATACCGCCGCCCACCACGATCACGCGCTGCCCGTTGTGTGCGTTCATGCCGCCCATCGCTTGTTGTTCGTCTGGTTCGCCGCGAGCGTCGCCACGACGATACGCATCTTCACCGCGGCCGGGACCGAGACCCGCCGCACGTGCAGCTGCGCGGCGGGGGTGTTGCGCAGGCGCTCGTTGACCTCCGAGAACAGGCCCGCGGCCAGAGCCGTGGCCCGGCGCGGCCCAGGGGGCAGCAGCGGGAGCACGGCCCTGGCGGCAGCGAGGTCGGCGTCGACGTCCGCCACGACCTCGGCCTTGCGCGCCTCGTCCAGCCGCTCGGGTCCCGCACCGGGGAAGTAGGTGCGGCCCAGGCGCTCCTGGTCATCGCCGAGGTCACGCAAGAAGTTGATCTTCTGAAATGCCGCGCCGAGCCGCCGGGCGCCCTCCTCCAAGCGGGTGCGGATAGCCGGCGGCACGACGTGACCGTCCAGGAACGCGCGCAGGCACATCAGGCCCACCACCTCGGCGGAACCGTGGACGTACGCGCGGTACTCCTCGTCGCCCAGGGCCTCGACCGGGTCGAGGTCACGGCGCATCGAGGCGAAGAAGGGCCGGACCAGCGTCTCGTCGATGCCGACGGCCCGGGCCGTGGTGCCGAACGCGTGCACCACGAGGTTGGTGCTGAACCCGCGGCCCAGCGTCACGTAGGTCTCCTGCTCCAGCGCGTCCAGGGCCGCACGGCGCTCGGCGTGCGCCAGCCCCGCCTCCTGGGCCGGGCCGTCCACGATCTCGTCGGCCACGCGGACCAGCGCGTAGATGTCCTCGACCATGCCGCGCACCGACGGCGGCAGCAGGCGCGTGGCCAGGCTGAACGACGTGGAGTAGGCGCTGATGACCTGCGCGGCGGCCGCGTGGGCCGTGTGCGAGTACAGAGTCAGGGAGGAGGACGGGATCACGACTCACGCTCCGCGAGCAGCTCGGCGAGCCCGGTGAGCTCCTGTCGCAGCGCGACGGGCAGCGTCGTCCGCTCGATCGTCGCGACGGCGGCGCGCCGCTTGGCGTCGACCAGGTCCGCGACCGCGTTGCGGGCGCCGCTGGCGACCAGGGCGGTGCGCAGCAGCTCGGCCTCGTCCTCGGACAGGTCGGGCTTGCCCCACAGGTGCCGCACCTCGGTCCAGGCCGGGTCCCCCTCGGCGCAGGCGACGAGCAGGGTCCGCTTGCCCTCGCGCAGGTCGCCGGTGGTGCTCTTGCCGGTGCGGCGCGGGTCGCCGAAGACGCCCAGCAGGTCGTCGCGCACCTGGTACAGCATGCCCAGCGCGATACCGACCCGTTCGAGGTCGGACGACGCCTCCTCGCCCGCGCCGGCCAGCGCGCCGCCCGCCCGCAGCGGCCCGGCGAACGAGTAGCTGCCGGTCTTGTTCGCCATCATCCGCAGCAGGCGCTCCGGGGTGGCCGGGGCCGTGCCCAGGCCGAACGCGACGTCGTCGTGCTCGCCCGCGGCGGCCCGGAACAGGGCCTCGTCGACGATGTCGGTCAGCTCGGCCCGGCCCGCCGACTGCACCCGCGAGACCAGGGCGTACGCGGAGCTGAGCAGGAGGTCGCCGCCGAGGATGCCGGAGGCGGTGCCCCAGGCGCTCGCGGCGCCGGCGGGCAGCCCGCTGCGGATCGCGTCGGTCGCGAACTCGGCCGCCAGGTTGGGGCGGCCGCGCCGGGTGAGGTCCTTGTCCAGGACGTCGTCGTGCAGCAGCAGCGCCGTGTGCACCAGCTCGAAGGCGGCCGCGGCGAGCGCGGCGTCCTCGGGGTGCGGGGCGCCGAACGCGCGGTGCGCGTCGAGCAGGAGCCGGGGGCGCAGGCGCTTGCCGCCCTCGCTCGACCGGGCCAGGCGCCGCCACAGCAGCGCGTAGTGCTCCGCGAGGGGAGTGGCGCGCCGGGTCCGCTCGGCGAAGAAGTCGGCCAGCACGACCTCGACCGGGTCGCGGGTCAGAATCTCGGTCATGGCCACGTCACGCCGTCTCTGGCGCCTCTGGCGGCCAGCGCCGCGTACAGCGGCATCTCGGCGCCCTGCTCCACGAACCACGGGGAGAACGCCCACGGCACGGCGCGCAGGGCCTCGCCCAGCGCGGCGCCGTCGACCCACCGGGCCTCCATGGCCTCGTACGGGTTGACCAGCGGTTCGTCGTCGGACACCGCCACGTAGACCGGGCACACCTCGTTCTCGACGATGCCGCTGGCGTCCACCGCGCGGTACCGGAACAAGGGGAGCTCCAGCCGCACGTCGCGCAGCGTGATGCCGAGCTCGTCGTGCGCGCGGCGCGTGATGGCCTCCTCGCTCGGCTCGTCCGGCTGGGGGTGGCCGCAGAACGAGTTGGTCCACACCCCCGGCCAGGTCTGCTTGTGCAGGGAACGGCGCGTCACCAGCACCTGGCCGGCGGAGTTCAGGACGTGGCACGAGAACGCCAGGTGCAGCGGCGTCCGTTCGGAGTGCACCACGCTCTTGAGCTCTGAGCCGACGGGTGTCCCGTCGTCGTCGAGCAGGACCACTCTCTCGGTCGTCACTGTCACCCCTCCGGTGATTTTCGCTAGCCTGGCTATATTCAAGCACAGGAAGCGGTTTTCGCCACAGCCGATACCGGACAGATCGCACAGGTTTTTCGAAGAGTTCGACGCCGACGGCGAGATGGATCGGTTGATTGCTCGAGATCGGTCCCTTGTCTTGAGATCGGTCGGTTCTTCGACCG
>NZ_JBHVEG010000086.1:0-26162 GCF_042802395.1 Promicromonospora sp. NPDC057488 | reverse complement strand
GGCCGCTGCCGCACTGCCGGTCCACGGTCGCGCCCGGCACCTCGACGCCGAGCCCGGCGGCGAGCGCCGCGACGCGGGCCGGGTTGCCGCCGGGGCCCATGCAGTTGCCGAGGACGACGTCGGCGACGGCCAGCGGCCGGCCGGCCGCGGTCTCGGCGTCGGAGTGTGCCGCGCGGACGACGGGCGCGGCGAGCCGCTCCACGTCGAGGGACGCCAGCGCCCGCCCGCGGGTGCCGACCGGCGTCCGGCGGGCGGCGACGACCACGGCGTCAGCCGGCAACTCGGCGCACCTCCCCCGCGAGCGCGCGGCGGACCGCCTCGGCGCGCGCCGGTTTTCCGGCGGCGGTGCGCGGCAGGTCGCCGGTGAACCAGATGCGGGGCCGGTGCGACGGGCTCATCCCGGACGCCGCCGTCGCGCGCAGGAGGCCCGCGCTGACCGGCGCACGGCCGGCGGCCGGTTCCACCACGGCGGCGACCAGCGCGCCGACGCCGCCGGCCGGGTAGCCGAAGACGACGGCGTCCCGGACGCCGGGCAGGCCCCGGAGGTGCGCCTCGACCTCCTCGGGGATCACGGTGGCCGAGGCGCTGATGATGGCGCCGTCCGCGCGGCCGCGCAGGGTGAGCGCCCCGTCCCGCAGCTCGGCGAGGTCGCCCACGGTGGCCCACGGCCCGTCCGTGCGCAGAGGCCCGGGGTCGCCGAGGTAGCCGAGGGCCGCGTACGGGGACCGCACCCAGACCTGGCCCTCGCGCACGTCGACCCCGACCCCGGGGAAGGGGCGCAGCCCGGTGCCGTCGTCGACGGCGACGAACGAGAGCTCGGCCGCGCCGTAGTAGGCGACGACGCGGATGCCCCGGGACTCGGCGAGCTCGCGGACCTGCTGGTCGAGGTGGGAGCCGCCGACCAGGGCCGTGCGCACGCGCGGCAGCGCCCCGCGTTCGAGCAGGGTGCGCAGGGCGTGGGGCGTGCCGTGGAACGCGGTGGCCGCCGCGAGGCCGGCGTCGTCCCCCGGGAGCGCGGGGCGCGGGCCGCCCGCCAGGGCGTGGGCCAGCGAGAACAGCGTGAGGGAGGACGACGCCGGGGCGGGCAGGGCGACGACCGGCTCGGCGCCGGCGTCCAGGAGCGCGGACACGGCGGCGAACGACCGCGCCCAGGACTCCTCGGTCCGCACCACGACCCGGGCGGTGCCGCTGCTGCCGGAGGTCAGCGTCGCCCAGGCCGCGCCGGCCGGCGGCTCGGCCGTGCGGGCGAGGGCGTCGACCGACGCCCGCTGCGCGGCGGGCCAGCGGGCGTCCGCGACGAGCGGGACGTCGCCCGCGGACCGCACCGCCTGGATGCGGGCGAGCAGGGAGTCCGCGGTGTCGTCGAGCACGACGATGCGGCGCGTCACCGCTCGGCCTGCACCTGGTCGTCGGTGTCGTGCTGCTTCCGGGGCTGCCAGGTGCGCCGGAACGCGCGGGGGTAGGCGCGTACGAGGGCGAGGACGACGAGCGTCGCGAGCACCGCCTTGACCACGTCCCCGGGAATGAAGACGAGGCTGGTCAGCGCGGTCTCCCCGAGCGGCAGGCGGGTGACGAGGCTCTGGACGGGGATGCCGAACGCGTAGTCCACGAGGATGCCCCCGACGACGATCCCCAGGGCCGTGCGCCACACGGTGGGCTTGTACGGCGTCGCGTGCACGATCAGCCCGACCACGAACGCGGCGGCGATCCAGCCGATCGCATACCCGGCGGACGGGCCGACGAACACACCGAGCCCGCCGCGCCCGCCGGCCAGCAGCGGGAGGCCGGTGGCGGTGAGCGCGAGCAGCACGACGACGGAGAGCGCCCCGAGCCGCGGCCCGAGGATCGCGCCGGCCAGCATGACGCCGAGCGACTGCGCCGTGATCGGCACCCCGCCGAAGATGCTGAACCCGCCGGGCAGGCCGAGCACGGCGATGGTCGCGGCCATCACGGCCACCCGGGCCAGGTCGGTCGCGTCCAGCGCGCGCCGGCTCGATCGGAAGTCGTCTCGCATCGGTCCCTCTCCCACTTGAACAGCGTTCACTTGAACGGCGTTCAGGAATATAGTGGCGCGATGAGCGCACCGGCAAGCGGCCGTCGGCACAGCCGCGACGACGTGTCCAGGACGGCGCTGCGGCTCCTGGACGAGTTCGGCCTGCCCGACCTGACCATGCGGGCCATCGCCACCTCCCTGGACGTGCAGGTCAGTGCCCTGTACTGGCACTTCCCGAACAAGCAGTCGCTGCTCGCGGCGGTCAGCGCACGGATCCTCGGGCCGATGGACCAGGTGGACGTCGAGGAGCTGCCGACGTCCGACGTCGTCCGCCTGCTGGGCGGGCGCCTGCGCGAGTGCCTGCTCGCCTACCGCGACGGCGCCGAGCTGGTGTCGAGCTCGCTGGCGCTCGGGCTCGTCGACTCCCCGGTCCAGCCACACCTGATGCGGGCCACGCGCCGGGACGGGGTGCCGGAACCGCTGGCCCTGGTCGCCGCGGAGACCGTCATGCACTACGTCGTCGGGTTCACCTTCCACGAGCAGCAGCGCCTGAGCGCCGACGCCCTCGGGCTGCTGGACACGGAGACGTCGCTGGACCCGGACGCCGTCAGCGCGCCGCCCGAGGCGGGCGCCGACTTCGAGGAGGCGCTGACCATGATCGCCGACGGCCTCGACGCGGCGGTGCGCCGGCACTCGGCACGGGCGGGTCGCTGACCGGCTTCCCGGGGCAGCGGATGCGGGTGCTGCCCCAGCCCCTGGTCGCCCGCGCGCGGACCCGGCCGGTGACGTCCCAGCTGCTCGTGACCGACGTCGGGTTCTACCCGCGGGCGGCCCAGCACAGCAGGTCCCGGCCGCAGGGTGCGCCGCAGGACATCGTCATGGTCTGCGGCGCCGGCCGGGGCACGTGCGTGGTGGCCTCCGGCGTCCACCAGGTCGTCCCGGGCAGCGCCGTGATCATCCCGGCGGGCACCCCGCACAGCTACGAGGCCGACGCCGCCGACCCCTGGACGATCTGGTGGATGCACCTGACCGGCCCGGCCCTGAGCGCACTGTTCGAGGGGACGGACGTCACCGTGCGGCAACCGGTCGTGCAGCTGAGCGACCCGTCCCGGGTCATCGCGCTGACGGACACCGTGCTGCGCCGGACGGAACGTGACGAGACGGCCTCGAGCCTGGCGGCGGCCGCCGGCGCCGCGTGGCACGCCCTGGCCCTGATCGCGGCCGACCGGGGCACGACGACCCCCGACCGGGCGGCACCGATCGAGAACACGCTCGAGTTCCTGCGGGCCAACCTCGCGGACCAGGTCACCGTCCCCGAGCTGGCGAGGATGGCGGGCCTGAGCCAGTCCCACTACGCGGCGCTGTTCCGCCGGGCCACCGGGTTCGGCGTGCTCGAGTACCAGACCCGGCTGCGCATGGCGTCGGCGCGCGAGCTCCTCGACACCACGGACCGCACGGTGGGCTCGATCGCACGCCAGGTCGGCTACCCCGACCCGCTGTACTTCTCCCGCCGGTTCCGGCGGATCCACTCGATGAGCCCCAGCGAGTACCGCGCCCGCAAGGGCCGCTGACGGAGCGCCGGGCCGGGCGGCCCGATCGTGGATCCGTCCATGGAAGTGCAGAGCATCGTCCCTTCAGCCGCCCCGGGCGCCGACCTAGGGTCGGACCAGGCTCGCCGTCGAGCCGGACGCCGCCCGAAGGGATCCCTCGCTCATGCTCCTCGACCCGCACGCACCCGAGACCGGGACCACGCCCGAGGCCGCCTTGTCGCTCGAATGGTCGCTCGACCTGGCGGGCGAGTGGCGGTGCGCCCTCGACCCGGAGGGCGTGGGCGAGCTCGACCAGTGGTTCCGGCACGGCCTGCCCGGGGACGCGCCGACGGTCGAGCTTCCCGGATCCGTCCAGCACCAGGGTCTCGGTGACCCGGTCGGTCTCGACACGCCCTGGACCGGCAGCATCGTGGACCGGTCGTACTTCACCGAGGACCGGTACGCGCCGTACCGCGAGCCGGGCGACATCGCGGTCCCGTTCTGGCTCCAGCCCCGCGTGTACTACCGCGGCGCCGCGTGGTTCCGGCGCGAGGTGGAGATCCCGGCGGGCTGGGCGGGGCGGGACGTCGTCCTGTCCCTGGAGCGGGTGCACTGGGAGTCCACGGTGTGGGTGGGCGAACGCCTCGTCGGGTCCGAGCGGAGCCTGACCACCGCCCACCGCCTCGACCTCGGGCGCCTGGCCCCCGGCCGCCACGTGATCACGATCCGCGTGGACAACCGGGCCGTGGTCGACGTCGGCCCGAACGCGCACAGCGTCTCGGACCACACCCAGGGCAACTGGAACGGCGTGGTCGGCGCGCTGTCCCTGACCGCTACGCCGGCCGTGACCATCAGCCGGGTGCGCGTCGTGCCGGACGTCGCGGCACGCTCCGCCCTCGTCAAGGTGGACATCGCCGCCGGGAGCGACGGCGCGGGCGCCGGCAGCGTCCGGGTCTCGGCGCGGAGGTTCAACGTGCCGGGCGAGCAGGAGGCGGGGCCGGTGAGCGCCGCCTTCGCGGCCGAGTACAGCCGCGACCTGGGCGAACGCGGTCTCACGTCGAGCGGGGCGCACGTGGACGTCGAGCTCCCGCTGGGCGACGACGCACTCACGTGGGACGAGTTCCGGCCGGCGCTGTACGAGCTCACGGTCGAGCTGGTCACCGACGTGGGCGGGCACGAGCACCGCGACGTCGCCCGCACCGTGTTCGGCCTGCGCGAGGTGGGGGTCGAGGACACCCAGGTGACGATCAACGGCCGCCGGACGTTCGTCCGCGGCACCCTGGAGTCGTGCGTCTTCCCGCTGACCGGCTACCCGCCGACCGACGTCGACGCGTGGCGCCGCGTCATCGCCGTCTGCCAGGCGCACGGGCTGAACCTGCTGCGCTTCCACTCGTGGTGCCCGCCGGAGGCCGCCTTCGTCGCCGCCGACGAGGCCGGTCTCTACCTCCAGGTCGAGGGCCCGGTCTGGGCCAACCAGGGGGCCGCGCTCGGCGAGTCGCGCCCGGTGGACGCCTACCTGTTCGAGGAGACCCGCCGGATCCTCGACGCCTACGGCAACCACCCCTCGTTCATCATGATGGCGCACGGCAACGAGCCCGGCGGGCGCGACGCGGAGTTCCTCGCGTCGTGGGTCACGACCTGGCGGACCTACGACCCGCGGCGGCTGTACACCAGCGGGGCGGGCTGGCCCGCCCTCGTCGAGAACGACTTCGACAACATCCCGGACCCGCGGGCACACCGCTGGGGCGAGGGGCTCGACTCCCGGCTGAACGGCCGCCCGCCGGAGACCCGGTCCGACTACCGCGAATGGGTCGGGTCCCGGCCGCGCCCGATCGTCAGCCACGAGATCGGTCAGTGGTGCGCCTACCCCGACCTCGACGAGGTGTCGCGGTACACCGGGCTGCTGCAGCCGAAGAACTTCGGCATCTTCGCGGACTTCCTCGAGCAGGGCGGCATGTCCGACCAGGCCGCCGCGTTCCTGCACGCCTCGGGCCGACTGCAGCTGCTCTGCTACAAGGAGGACATCGAGGCGGCGCTGCGCACCGAGGGGTTCGGCGGCTTCCACCTGCTCGGCCTGAGCGACTTCCCTGGCCAGGGCACGGCGCTGGTCGGCGTGCTCAACCCCTTCTGGGAGTCCAAGGGGTACTCGACGGCCGACGAGTTCGCCCGGTTCTGCGGTCCCACCGTCCCGCTGGCCCGGCTGCCGCGGCGCGTCTGGACGGCGGACCAGGAGATCGAGTTCGACGTGCAGGTGGCGCACTTCGGTGCGGCGCCGCTGCGGGCGGACGTCACCTGGAGCCTCCGCGGCGCGGACGGCGCCGAGCTGGGCGGCGGCCTCGTCGCGGGCGGGGTGGACATCCCGGTCGGCAACGGCACCCGGTTCGGTCCGGTGCGTGTTCCCGCCGGCCGCACCGCCGGACCCGCGCAGGTCACCCTGGTGGTCACGGTGGCCGACGCCGCCGGCGCCCGGTACGAGAACGACTGGGACCTGTGGGTCTACCCGGCCGCCGAGGAGGTCGCGGCCCCGGAGTCCGTGCTGGTGACCAGCGACGTGGGCGAGGCCGCCGAGCGGGCCGGCGCGGGCGCGACCGTGCTGCTCGAGCTCCGCGCGGAGCAGATCGGGAACGACGTCGCGCTCGGGTTCACCCCGGCCTTCTGGAACACCGCGTGGACCAAGGGCCAGGCCCCGCACACCCTCGGGGTGCTGCACGACCCGCAGCACCCGGCGTTCCGGCACTTCCCCACCACGGGCACCACCGACTGGCAGTGGTGGGAGCTGCTGCACGGCGCCAAGGCGATGCTGCTCGACGGGCTGCCCGCCGGGCTGCGACCCGTCGCCCAGCCGATCGACACCTGGTTCGAGGCGCGCCGGCTCGGTGTGCTGGTCGAGGCCAGGGTCGGCAGCGGCCGGATCATGGTGAGCTCGCTCGACCTCGACCCGTCCGGCGACCGCCCGGCCGCCCGCCAGCTCCGGCGCAGCCTGCTGGACTACCTGGCCGGCGCCGACTTCTCGCCCACGGAGACGCTCGAGCCGGAGGACCTGCTGCGCCTGCTGCGCTGAGCCCGGTCCAGGCGGTCCTGGGCGGCCAGCAGCACCGGGGTGTTGTCGCCCGCGTACACGTCGTACCCGCCGACCCGCTGGACCACCTCGAAGCAGACGTGGCCCACGCGGGGCGTGTAGAAGTGCCAGAACTCGCCGGCCTCGGAGCGGTCGTACATGAGCTGGTGGTCGCGCAGCAGGGTCAGGGTCGCGTCGTCGAGCCCGAACCGGGCGCGCAGGTCGTCGTAGTAGTTGGCGGGCACGGGCACCCGGGGCAGCCCGCGCTCGCCCGCCCTGCGCGCGACGGCGACGACGTCGGTGCAGGCCAGTGCGATGTGCTGGGGGTGGGAGACGCCGGCGGGCGCGACGTTCAGCGAGATCCGGACGGCGCCGTCCGGCGTCCGCATGACCTGGCTGCGGACCAGCCCCTGCGGGCCCGCGGCCTCGGTCGCCGTAGGGCTCTCCAGCCCCAGCACCGTGGTGTAGAAGAGCACCGCCTCGTCGTGCGTGTCCCAGCCGTGGGAGATGTTCACGTGGTCGATGCCGCTGATCTCCCCGGTGCCGGGGCCGGGGCGGCCCCGGTCGAACTCCGCGGCCCAGGCCGGCTCGGCGCCCGCCGGCGTCGGCGTGTGCCGGTCGTTGAGGAACACCTCCAGGCCGCTGGGCGCCACGAACCCCGCCAGGTCGAGCTCCCCGGCCTGGGTGCGGCGCGGCACCGCGCGCACCGCCAGGGCGCGGGCCCGGTCGCTCGCCGCCGTCGCGTCGGCCACGCCGAGACCGATCCCGGCCACGTGCGGCGCCAGGTCCCGGGCCTGCTGCTCGTTGAGCACCACGTGCGCGGCGCCGGACGACCACAGCCGCACCGGCTTGGTGCGGTGCTGCCCGCGGAAGGTCAGCCCGAGCTGGTCGAGCATCACCTCGACCTCGTGGGTGTCCTCGGCCTTGACCTCCACGTAGTCGTAGCCGGTCGGCACGTCGACGTCCGCGATCCGGTCGAGCACGGCGGCAGTGCCGTCATCGTCGGCCAGGAGCCTGGCCGCCCGGTCCTCGAGCCAGACGAGGGAGCGCAGGGCGTGCTCGGCGGTCCGGCCGGTGTCGGTCTGCCGGAAAACGTCGTTGAACACCTCCAGCGACAGCGGCCCCGTGTACCCGGCGCGCACGAGGTGGGTCACGAACCGGCCGAGGTCCCAGGCGCCCTCGCCGGGGAACAGCCGGTGGTGCCGGCTCCAGGACAGCACGTCCATGGTCAGGGCCGGGGCGTCGGCGAGCTGGACGAAGAAGATCTTCTCCCCCGGGATGTCCTCGATCGCGGCCGGGTCGTGCCCGCGGGAGAGGATGTGGAAGCTGTCCAGGCACACCCCGACCGCCTCGTGGTCGGCCAGCCGGGCGATCTCCCACGAGCGGCGGTAGTCGTCCACGTACTTGCCCCACGCGAGCGCCTCGTAGGCCACGCGGACGCCGTAGGACGCCGCGAGGTCGCCCAGCCGGCGCAGCTGCTCGGCCGCCACCCGGTCGGAGCCGGTCGTCGCGGTCGCGACGTTGCTGCAGACCAGCACGGTGCCGATGCCGAGCCGCCGCATGGTCTCGAAGCGCGCCCGGGCCCGGCGCAGGTTGTCCTCGAACTGGTCCGGCCCCACGCCCTCGAAGTCCCGGAACGGCTGGTACAGGTCCAGGCTCAGGCCGAGCCGGTCCGCGAGCGCGCGGATCTCCTCGGGGCTGCGGTCGTTGACCACGAGGTCGGGCTCGAAGATCTCGACGCCGTCGAAGCCGGCGTCGGCGCAGGCGTAGAGCTTGTCCTCCAGGCTGCCGCTGAGACAGACGGTTGCTATCGACTTGCGCATGTCGGTCCTCCGCCGGGGTTCAGGTGCCGGGCCGTCGGGTGACGAGCCGGTGGAAGTGGGCGTGCATCCGGGTGGTGTCGGGTTCGCGGCCGGTGATCAGGCGCAGGCTCTCGGCGGCCTGCCCCACGGCCATCCCGCCGCCGTCGAGCGTGGCCAGGCCGCGGGCCCGGGCGCGGCGCAGGAGCTCGGTCTCCAGGGGCCGGTAGACCACCTCGGCGACCCAGGCGGACGGCGCGAGCCGGTCGACGTCGAACGCGACCCCGGGGTGCTCGGCCATGCCGACCGGGGTGGCGTGCACGACGCCGTCGACCCGGGGCAGCCAGCGGCCGAGCCCGCCGTCGGCGGGCAGCAGCCGGGGCCGGCCGGCGGAGAACCGGTCGAGCAGCGTCGCCTCCGCGGCCTGGTCGGCGTCGTGCACGACGACGGTGTCGAACCCGAGGTCGAGCAGGGCCGCGACCGTGGCGAGGCCCGCTCCCCCGGCCCCGACCTGGAGCACGGTGCCGGCGGCGCCGTCCGCGCCGAGGAACCCGGCCAGCGCGGCGCGGAACCCGGGCCGGTCGGTGTTGTGCGCGGTGCGGCGGCCGCCGTCGAACAGCACGAGGTTGGCCGAGCCGAGGTGGCGCACGGTCGGGCTGAGGTCGGTCACGTGGGCCAGGACGGCCTGCTTGTAGGGGTGGGTCACGTTGGTCGCGGCGTAGCCGGCGTCCTCCAGCCGCCGGAGCTCCGCGCCGAGGTCCACGTGCGGGCGGTCGATGAGGTCGACGGTCCGGTACTCGTAGCCGAGGCCGAGGTGCCGCGCCTCCGTCATGTGCAGGGCGGGCGACAGCGAGGCCCGGATGCCGTTCCCCAGCAGGGCCACCCGGTACTCGCGCGCTGCCGGTGTCACTGCGCGGAGCCCCGGATCGCCTCGTAGACCGCGAGCGAGTCGCCCTCGAGGTTGTCCCGGAACCAGGCGTCGGTCTGCTCGGCGAAGGCCTCCCGGTCGACGTCGTCGACGACTTCGATGGCGCCGTCCTGCTCCCAGGTGTCGAGGATCTCCCGCTCGGCGTCCTCGACGCAGCCGGGCATCTGCTCGACGGCGGCCGCGACGGCCGCGTCCAGGGCGGCCCGCTGGTCGTCGTCGAGCTCGGCGTCGTAGGACGGTGCGGCGACGACGAGGTTGGAGTTCTGGCCGTGGTCGGACAGGCTGAGGTAGTCCTGCACCTCGACGAGGTTGCTGGCGTCGATGTTGGTCAGGGGGTTCTCCTGCCCGTCCACGACCCCCTGCTGGAGGGCGAGGTAGAGCTCCTCGTACGCGACCTCGGTCGCCTGCGCGCCGAGGGCATCGGCGTTGGCCAGGTGCTGCGCGGAGCCCGGGAACCGCATCCGCAGGCCGTCGAGGTCGGCGGGCTCGCGGATGGCCCGGTCGGCGGTGAACTGCCGCGCCCCGGCCGACCACGCACCGAGGATCGACACGCCCCCGGAGGCGGCCTTGAAGTCCTGCTCGAGCTGGTCGGCCGAGCCGTCGGTGAAGAACCGGTCGAGGTGCGCGGCGTCGTCGAACACGTAGGCCGCGTCGACCACGCCGGCCGGCTCGTAGACGGCCGCGAGCGCCGAGGCGCCCTGGATGTCGATGTCGACGTCGCTGGCCTGCACCGACGCGATCCGGTCGGCGTCCCCGCCGAGCTGGCTGTTGGGGTAGACCTCGACGGTGATGCCGACGTCCGCGGCCTCGGCCTCCTCCTTGATGACCTGGGCGCCGCAGAGGTGCTGCGGCTGGTCCTCGGTGTAGCTGTGCGCGAGCGTCAGCTCGACCTGGCCGCCTCCGGCGGCGCCGTCGGGCCCGGTGCCGCCGCAGGCGGTCAGCAGGACGAGGGGCAGGACCGCGGCCGCGCCGGCCACGGTGGTACGACGAGCGAACATGAGGGTTTCCCTTTCGGTTCGGGCCGAGCAGAGGAGTTCAGAGGCCGAGCAGGGCCGGCAGCCAGGTGGCGAGGCCGGGGAAGAAGATGATCAGGACGCAGACGAGGGTCAGCGGCACCATGAACGGGAGGGTGCCCCAGAAGACCTCGCCGACCGGCACCTTCTGGGTCGAGCTGAGGACGAAGAGCACGGTGCCGACCGGGGGCGTGAGCAGCCCGATCATCAGCGAGATGATCATCACGACGCCGAGCACGAGCGGGTCCACCCCGAGGGTGGCGGCGATCGGCATCAGGATGGGCACGACGAGCACGAGGATCGGCGTCGCGTCGCCCACGGTGCCGAGCACCAGCATCAGGAGCAGCACGATCAGCAGGAAGACCGTGCCGTCGTCGGTGATCCCGAGCACGAGCCCGGACAGCGCCTGGGGCACCCGCTCCAGGGCCAGCACGTAGCCGAGCAGCACGGCGGACGAGACGATCAGCATGATCGCGGCCGTGGTCAGCACGGTCTCGACGAAGATCTTCGGCAGGTCGCTGATCCGCAGCCGGCGGTAGGCGAAGCCGAGGGCCATCATGTACGCCGCGCCGACGGCGGCCGCCTCGGTGGGCGTGAAGAAGCCGCCCAGGATCCCCCCGAGGATGACCACGGGCGCCCCCAGGGGAAGCAGCACGCGCTTGCCGGTCTGCGCGACCCGCCGCCAGGAGAACCCGATGTGCCGGATGCCGGGCTGGCGGCGCACCAGCAGGAACACCACCACGCACAGCCCGGCGACCATCAGCAGCGCGGGCACCACGGAGGCCGCGAACAGCGCGCCGGTCGAGACCGAAGCGAGGCCCGCGAAGATGACGGCGGGGATGCTCGGCGGCATGACGGGGGCGATGAGCGCGGACGCGCCGACCACGCCCAGGCCGAACCGCCGGGAGTACCCGGCGCGCAGCATGGGCGGGATCTCCACCTTGCTCAGCGCGGCGGCGTCGGCCACCGCGGAGCCGCTCATCCAGGAGAAGCCGAGGCTGACGCCGACGCTCACGTAGCCGAGCCCGCCGCGCACCCGGCCGAACAGGGCGAGCGCGAAGTCGAACAGGCGGTCCGCGATGCCCGCGTGGTTGGCGACCACGCCGAGCAGGACGAACAGCGGGATGGCCAGCAGCACGAAGTTGCCGGTGGCGTCGGCGACGAGCCGCATCGGCAGGCCGAGCGACTGGCCCTCGACGAGCAGGTAGCCCAGGCCGGGGCCGAGGAACGCGAACGCGACCGGCACGCGGAGCGTCAGCAGCAGCATGATCGTGACCAGCAGCAGGAGCGACGTCATCGCACGACCTCGCCCTCGACGATGAGTTCTTCGTGGTCGGGCGGCGGCGGACCGAACCGGGCGATCCGCACCGCCGCGACCACCGCCCGGAGCGTCGCGCTCACCAGCCCGATCAGCGCGATCGCGTACACCCAGGACATCGGCAGCCCGAGGGCGGGCGAGGTGAGGAAGCCCGCGGAGTACACGAGCTCCCAGCACGCCCAGGTGAAGGCCGCGGAGATGACCGCGACCAGCGCCATGGCGACGGTCTGCACCACGCGCGCGAACAGGGCGCCGGGGACGTTGTCGATGAGCTGGATGGCGATGTGGCCGTTGCGGGTGACCAGCACGCCGGCCGCGACGAACGTGAGCCAGATCAGCCCGAACTGCGACACCTCGCCCGCCCAGACGATCTGCGGCACGGGCAGGTAGCGCTGCGCGGCCTGGAACAGGATGAGCACGAAGATCATGGCCGTGGCCAGGCACGCGATGGCGAGCTCGATGCCGGTGAGCACCTGCACGACGCGCGTCATGCCCTGCTTCATGGGTGGTTCACGTACATCGGGACGATCCCCTTCCGTCCGGCACCGCACGTCCGTGTGCGGTGCGGTCGCCGCCGCACCTCGGTGTGCGGCGTCGTAGCTGCGGCGACAGTAGAAACCGCCTGGCAAGTTGCGCAAGCAGTTGCCAAAGTTGCCGGAAATATGGCTAGATGCCCGGGTGCAGCCCACGATCTACGACGTCGCGAAGGCAGCCGGTGTGGCCGCCTCGACGGTCTCGCGGACCTTCAACAAGCCCGGCCGGGTCAACGAGGCGACCCGGCAGCGGGTGCTCGCCGCCGCCGCCGAGCTCGGCTACGAGCACAGCCCGCAGAACCGGGCGCTGCCCGGCGGGCGGCACCGGACCATCGCGATGGTCCTGTCCGACATCACCAACCCGCACTTCTTCGAGCTCATCCGGGGCGCGGAGCAGCGCGCCAAGGCGTCCGACGTCACGCTCGTGATCGTCAACGCCGAGGAGTCGCAGCGCATCGAGGAGAACCAGGTCCGCGACCTGTCCCCGAACGTCGACGGCTTCGTCCTGGCGGCCAGCCGCCTGGCCGACGACGCCCTGGTCGCCCTCGCGGAGAAGCACCGCGTGGTGCTGCTCAACCGCGAGCTGGCGGGCCTGACCAGCGTCACGCTCGCCGTCGGCGCGGGCTGCCAGCAGATCCTGGAGCACCTCGCCTCGCTCGGGCACCGCAGCTTCACCTACTGCGCCGGCCCGCCGGGATCGTGGATGGGCGCCGTGCGCTGGGCGGCGCTGAGCGCCGGGGCGGAGGAGCACGGCCTGACCGCCCACCGGGTCGGCCCGTACACCCCGAACGTCGCCAACGGCGGCGCAGCGGCCGACGGTGCCCTGCGCACCGGCGCGACGGCGATCGTCGCGCACAACGACCTGCTGGCCTTCGGCGTCATCCGCCGGCTCACGCAGCGCGGCATCAGGGTGCCCGACGACGTCAGCGTGGTCGGCTTCGACGACATCTTCGCCTCCGAGTTCGTCCACCCGTCGCTGACGACGCTCGGCGGGCCCGGCGCGCACGCGGGGCGGCTGGCCGTCGAGCTGCTGATCGACCAGTTCGCGGGGCGCACCACCCAGGACGCCGAGCAGATCAGGCTGCCGACCGAGCTGGTCCTGCGGGAGTCGTCGGGGCCGGCGCCGCGCGCGTCCTGACCGGCCGCGGGGTCACTCCGCCGGGCCGGCCAGCACCGCCTGGACGGCCGGGGCGAGCACGGCGACGAGCTGCTCCGTGTCCGCCGCGACCAGCGTCGGCACCCCGATGACGCGCCGGCCGGTGACGACCCCGACGAGCATCGACGAGGCGAGGCCGGCCCGCAGCGCGGCGTCCGCCTCGGTACGGCCGCTGGTGCCGGACAGCAGGCGGGACTGGATGTAGTCGCGCAGCTGCTCGCTCGCGTGCTCGTTGACGATCGCGCCGCGCAGCATCGCCATCAGGGGCTCCGACTCCTCGGGCTCCCCCTCCCAGGCGGCCAGGTAGGCGCGGACGACCCGCTCCCCCAGGCCATCGCCCGGCCCCTCGAACGCCGTGCCGAACCGTTCGAGCGCCGACGCCGGGACGGCCATCACGGCCGCGAAGAGCTCGTCCTTCGACCGGAAGAACTGCATCACCTGGGAGGCGTCCACGCCGGCGTCGGCGGCGACGAGCCGGATGGTGGTGGCGGCGAAGCCCTCGGTGGCGAAGCGGGCGCGCGCGGCGTCGAGCACGGCCTGGCGCGTGCTGGACGTACCGGGCCGGCGGCCGCGGCGCGGCCGCGGTGCCGAGTCGTGCTGAACCGTCGTCATGCCTCGAATCTAGCGCCTCCGACACATTTTCTCAACGCGTGTTGAGTTTTGGCGCCGCCGACCGTACGCTCGAGAAGGACCCGAGAAAGAGGAGCTCTCCCGTGAGCGATGACCTGAAGATCTACACGCCGTCCCACCCGCTGCCGGCCGCCCGCACGGGGCAGCTGACCGGTTTCGACCCCGGGACGCGGACGCTGGAGGCCGGCTTCCGGATCGCGCCGCAGTTCCGGCCGCTGCCGGTCGACGTCGTGCTGGAGAAGGACGTCGCCGTCCGGCTGCGCGACGGCGTGACGATCCACGTGGACGTGTTCCGCCCCGCCGGGACCGAGCCGGTGCCGGTCATCGTGGCGTGGAGCCCGTACGGCAAGGGCCAGGGCACGTCGCTCAGCGTGCTGGGGGTGTTCGGCCTGGTGGGCCTGGACAACGCCGTCGTCTCCGGGCTGGAGAAGTTCGAGGGGCCCGACCCGGCGTACTGGTGCGCGCGGGGCTACGCGATCTGCAACCCGGACGTCCGGGGCGTCGTGGACTCCGAGGGCGACAGCGTGCTCTGGGACCGCCAGGAGGGCCGCGACTGCTACGACGTCGTCGAGTGGCTGGCCGAGCAGGACTGGTGCACCGGCAAGGTCGGGATGAGCGGCACCTCGTACCTCGCCGTGTCCCAGTGGTTCACCGCCGCGGAGCAGCCGCCGCACCTCGCGGCGATCAACCCGTGGGAGGGTGTCAGCGATGTGTACCGCGACCTCGTCATGCGCGGCGGCATGCCGGACACCGGGTTCGCGCGGCAGCTCCAGGAGGGCAGCTTCTTCGGGCGGAACCGCAAGGAGGACGTGCTCGCCGAGGCGGAGCGGTACCCGCTGACGAACGAGCTGTGGGCGGACAAGATCCCGGACTTCGACCGGATCACCGTGCCGGCCTACGTCGTGGCCAGCTACTCCAACACGCTGCACACCGCGGGGACGTTCCGCGCCTGGCGCCGGATGGCGTCGGACGAGAAGTGGCTCCGCGTCCACAACGGGCAGGAGTGGCCCGACTACTACGACGAGGCGAACGTGGCGGACCTGCGCCGCTTCTTCGACCACTACCTGCGGGGCGAGGACAACGGGTGGCCGGAGACCCCGCGCGTCCGGTACTCCGTGCTCGACCTCGCGGGCGGCGACGAGGTGGGGATCGCCGCGGACGCCTTCCCCCCGGACGACGTCACCTCGACGAGGTTCTACCTCGACGGGCGCACGCGCACGCTGTCGACGACCGCCCCGGCCGAGCCGGCGACCGTCGCCTACGACGTCGGCGCCAACCCCGACGCCGTCTCGTTCCTGGTCCGCTTCGACCGGGAGACGACGCTGGTCGGCTACCCGAAGGCGCACCTGCGGGTCGAGGCGCGCGGCGCCGACGACATGGACCTGTTCGTGCTCGTGCAGAAGCTCGACGCCTACGGGACCCCGCTCCAGGCGTTCACCGTGCCGAACCAGGGCGCGGCGGCCCACGACCTCACCGACCACGGCGCGACGATCCTGCGGTACAAGGGCTCCGACGGACGCCTGCGGGTCTCCGCGCGCCACCTGGACGAGTCCCTGTCGACCGACGACGTGCCCGCGCACACCTTCGACCGGGTCGAGAAGCTGGCGCCCGGCGAGGTGGTCGACGTCGAGATCGAGCTGCTGCCCGTCGGCCTGGTGTTCCGCCCCGGCGAGCAGCTGCGGTTCGTCGTCAGCTCCCGCAACCTGCTGGGGACGCTGATGCCCGGGATCCGCGAGTACGCCGGCGCCAACAGCGGGCAGCACGTCGTCCACACCGGCGGCGAGCACGCCTCCTACCTGCAGCTGCCCGTCAGGCCAGACGCTCCAGCAGGCGCACGGTGACCGTGTCGCCGGCCTCCTTGCCGATCTCGCGGCGGAGGCCGGCGGCCACGGGCAGCTTGTGGGTGCCGTCGCCGAGCGCCATGAAGGAGCTGGTGAACTCGGCGCCGTCGATGGTGCCCCGGACCTTGACCAGGCCCCGGGTGCCGAAGTACTCGGCGGAGCCGTCCAGCTTCAGGTAGGTCCAGCCACCCTTCGCCTCGCTCCGGAGCAGTACTGCGGTGAAGCTTCGGTCCAGCGGACCGCTGCCGACTGCGGACATGATCGGATTCCCTTCGGATCAGTGCACGAGCCCGAGGACCAACGCCACGAGCAGGAGCTTGAGGAGCCAGTCCCCCGCGTGGATGGCCGCGGTCTGCCACGGGACGCGCTCCCAGATGATCGACCCGGTGAGCAGCACCACAGGGAACGCCACCCAGAGCACGAGCGCCAGCAGGAGCGAGGACGGCAGCGCCAGCAGGTCGGCCTGCGCGGCGACCCACGCGAACCCGGCCCCGACCACTGCCGTCCGCACGAGCTCGGTGACCACCCGCAACGGGCCGGGGCGACCCCGGTCGAGCACCCGGTCGCCGAGCGCTCGCCGCTCGAGCGGCGAGACGACGACGTAGTAGACGGAACTGAGCACGAACGCCGCCACGGCGGCGACAACGACACCCCACACGATCATGGCGATCCTCCTTTTAGTACTACACGGTACTGTAAGCGGATGCCGGTAGTACTGTCCAGTACTATTTTCTCGTGACCAGCCCCTCCCAGCGCCGCGGCCGGCCCGGCGGCAGCCGCGGCACCGATCTGCTCGCCGTCGCACGCGAGGTCCTGCTCACGCGCCGGTACGCCGGCGCGACGATGGACGCCGTGGCCGCGCAGGCGCGGATCTCGAAGCAGACGCTCTACAAGCAGTACCCGTCCAAGGAGGTCCTGTACGCGGCCGTCGTACGGGACTGGGTCGACCGCGGCCGCGACGCGATGGCCCCGCACCTCGCGGAGCTGATGGCGACCGACGACGTCCGCGAGGGGCTGCTGCGGCTCTGCCGCACCCTGCACCACGGCGTGCTGAGCGCCCCGGTGCTCCAGATGCGGACGCTGGTCGCGGCCGAGGCCGACCGGTTCCCCGACGTGGCCGCCGACTACGTCCGGCGCAGCTGGGACCACAACCAGGCGCTCCTGGCGGACGCCCTGCGGCACCTGGCCGCCCGCGGCCTGCTGCGCGTCGACGACCCCGAGGTCGCCGCCGAGCAGCTCACCTGGCTCACCCTGGCGGCGCCCCTGAACCGCCTCACCCTGACCGGCGGTGCGGCGCGCTATCCGGCCGAGGAGCTGGCGGCCGTCGCCCACGAGGCGGTCGCCACGTTCCTGGCCCGCTACGGCGCCGGCGCCGCTCCTGCCGCGCCGGCAGCGGAGTGACTCCGACCAGCGAAGATCCGTCTTCGCACGGCCGAACAAACCTCGGGCCAGAGTTGGTTAGCCTTACCTAACTATCCCTCGATCCCTGGAGCAGACCCGTGCCCCTCTCGTACCGCCGCCTGCCCGCCGTCGCCATCGCGGTCGGCACCGCGCTGATCGCCGCCTCCTGCTCGGCCGGCACCGCCGGCGAGACCACCGACCCGGCCGCCGACGGCTCGTTCGAGCCCGTCACGATCCCCCACGCCCTGGGCGAGGCGGAGATCACCCGGAAGCCGGAGCGGGTCGTGACCCTCGGCATGGGGTCGGCCGAGACCGCGATCGCCCTGGGCACCGTGCCGGTCGGCATGGAGGAGTACCCGTGGGGCAGCGACGAGACCGGCTACCTGCCGTGGGTGCACGAGGAGCTGGAGCGCCAGGGCGCCGAGCTGCCCGAGCAGTTCACCGGGAGCACCGAGCTCGACGTCGAGTCCGTCGTGGCCCTGGAGCCCGACCTCATCCTGGCGCCGTGGTCCGGCGTGACGCAGGAGCAGTACGACCTGCTGGCCGAGATCGCGCCGACGGTCGCCTACCCCGAGGTGCCGTGGACCATCACGTGGGACGAGCAGATCGAGACCATCGGCGCGGCCCTGGGCCGGCCGGAGGAGGCGGCCGAGCTCGTCGAGGACGTCGAGACGCAGCTCGCCGACGCCGCCAAGCCGCAGTACGCGGACGTCACGTTCTCGTACATCTACAACAACGGCCCCGGCACGCTCGGGGTGTTCATGAAGGACGAGCAGCGGGTGGCCATGGTCCGCGCCCTGGGCCTCACGGTCGACCCCGTGGTCGACGAGCTGAAGCAGTACGAGACCGAGGGCACCGACTCGGCGCTGCTCGGTCTGGAGCAGTCCGACGTGCTGGACGACTCGGACCTGATCTTCACCTTCTACACCGACCAGAAGAACCGCGCGGAGATCGAGGCCCAGCCGCTGTACGCGCGGATCCCGGCGGTCGAGCGCGGCTCCGTGGTCGCGTCGGAGGACCAGTCCTTCGTGACGGCGTCGTCGATCATCAACCCGCTCACCGTGCCCTGGGCGCTGGAGCGCTACGTGCCGGTCATCGACGAGGCGGTCGCGCGGCTCGAGGAGTGACGTCGTCGAGCCGGGCCTGCGCCGCGGCCAGCCGGGCGATCGGGACCCGGTAGGGCGAGCAGGACACGTAGTCGAGACCGATGCCGTCGAACACGGCGATCGACGCGGGGTCGCCGCCGTGCTCGCCGCACACGCCGGTCTCCAGCTCCGGCCGCGCCCGCAGCCCCCGCTCGGCGCCGATCCTGACGAGCTCCCCAACGCCGTCGGCGTCGAGGGAGGCGAAGGGGTCGGCGGGCACGATGCCCGTCTCGAGGTAGCGGCCGAGGAAGGAGCCCTCGGCGTCGTCGCGGGAGACGCCGACCGCCGTCTGGGTCAGGTCGTTGGTGCCGAACGAGAAGAAGTCGGCGTGCTCGGCGATCTCGCCGGCCGTGAGGGCGGCGCGCGGCACCTCGATCATCGTGCCGACCGCGTAGGGCAGGCCCGGCGCCCCGGCCGCGGCGAGCTCCTCGTCGGCGGTGGCCACGACGATCTCGCGCATGCGCCGCAGTTCCTCGGCGAACGCCACCAGCGGGACCATGATCTCCACCCGCGGGTCCAGCCCGCGGCCCCGTACCGCGAGCGCCGCGCGGATGATCGCCCGGGTCTGCATGACGCCGATCTCGGGGTACAGGAGCGACAGGCGCACTCCGCGGGTGCCGAGCATGGGGTTCTTCTCGGACAGGCGCAGGACGCGGTCCAGGAGGGCTCGCGCCCGGTCGAGCTCGCCGGGGGCGGCGTCCTGCTCCATCCGCTGCACCAGCAGGGACTGCTCGACCAGGTCGGGGAGGAACTCGTGCAGCGGCGGGTCGATGAGCCGGACGGCGACCGGCAGGCCGGTCATGGCCGTGAAGATCTCCTCGAAGTCCGCCTGCTGCATGGGCAGCAGCTGGTCCAGCGCGGCCTGCCGGTCGGCGGCGGTGTCCGCCAGGATCATGCGCTGGACCACGGGCAGGCGGTCGGGGTCCATGAACATGTGCTCGGTGCGGCACAGGCCCACGCCCTCGGCGCCCAGCTCGCGGGCCTTGGCGGCGTCCTGCCCGGTGTCGGCGTTGGCGCGCACGCCCAGGCGGCGCACCTCGTCGGCCCAGCCCAGCACGGTGGAGAAGTCGTCCGTGACCTGCGGCGGCACCAGCGGGAGGGCTCCGGCGTGGACGAACCCGGCGGTGCCGTCCAGGGTGACCGTGTCGGCCTCGGTGAGCACCGTGTCGCCGATCGACAGGGTGCGGGCGTCGGCGTCGATGCCCAGCTCCCCCACGCCGGCCACGCACGGCTTGCCCATCCCCCGGGCGACAACCGCCGCGTGCGACGTCATGCCGCCGTGCGCGGTCAGCACGCCCTGGGCCGCGGCGATGCCGTGGATGTCGTCCGGCGTCGTCTCCCAGCGCACGAGCACCACGGCCTCGCCCGCCTGGCCGCGCTCGGCCGCGGTGTCGGCGTCGAACACGAGGGTGCCCACCGCCGCTCCCGGCGAGGCGTTCAGGCCGTGGGCGAGCGGGGTCCCGGACCAGGTGGGGTCGATCGTCGGGTGCAGGAGCTGGTCGAGCTGCGCCGGGTCGATCCGCCGCAGCGCCGTCTCCTTGTCGATCTCGCCCTCCGCGACGAGGTCGCGGGCCACCTTCAGCGCCGCGGCCGCGGTGCGCTTGCCGGTGCGCACCTGGAGCAGGTAGAGCGTGCCGTCCTCGACCGTGAACTCGATGTCCTGCATGTCCTTGTAGTGGTGCTCCAGCCGGTCCATCGTGTCCATGAGCCGGGCGTAGGCCGCGGGCAGCAGCGACTCCATCTCCGGCAGCGGCCGGGGTGTGCGGATGCCCGCGACGACGTCCTCGCCCTGCGCGTCGAGGAGGAACTCGCCGTACCGCTCCCGGGCGCCCGTGGCGGGGTTCCGGGTGAAGCAGACGCCCGTGGCGGACGTGTCGCCCTTGTTGCCGAACACCATCTGCATCACGTTGACGGCGGTGCCCAGGTCGTCCGGGATGTCGTTCAGCTCGCGGTACACACGCGCCCGCGGGCTGTCCCACGAGCCGAAGACGGCGTCCACCGCGCGGCGGAGCTGGTCGTGCGGGTCGGTCGGCAGGTCGTGGCCGGTGGCGCGGCGGGCCGCGCCGCGGAACGTCGTCACGAGCTCTCGCAGGTCGTCCGCCGTCAGCTCGTTGTCCCACCGCAGCCCGCGGCGGTCCTTCAGCGTCGTGAGCGCGTCCTCGAAGGCGCGCGCGGGGACGCCCTCGACCACCTCGCCGTACATCTGCACGAACCGGCGGTACGTGTCCCAGGCGAACCGGGGGTCGCCCGACTCGGCCGCCAGTGCCTCGACCGACTCGTCGGAGATGCCGAGGTCGAGGATCGTGTCCATCATCCCGGGCATGGACTGCACGGCCCCCGACCGCACCGAGACCAGCAGCGGCCGGTCGGCGGCACCCAGCCTGCGGCCCGTACGGCGCTCCAGCGCCGCCAGGTGGGTCACGACCTCGTCCCACAGCCCGTCGGGCCAGCGGTGCTCGTTCTCCATGGCGGCGACGCACGCCGCGGTGGTCACCGTGAAACCGTCCGGGACGGGCAGGCCGAGGCGCGTCATCTCGGCGACGCCGGCGCCCTTGCCGCCCAGCAGCGACCGCATCCCGGCGCTGCCCTCGGCCAGGTCGTAGACGTACCGCTCGTCCGGAGCCGGCTCCGGGGTGCCGGCCGGGCGGGACCCGGTCCGGCGGTCCGCGTGCGTGGTCATGATGCCTCCATCCCGCCGGCGGGCGGCGATCCGCCGGCAGCAAGCACACCCGGCCAGCGTCTCTCGCCCGGGAGGCGGCGGGCCAGGGCCGAACGGCCCGGAGCACAGGGACGGAGTGCCCCTGCGCCCGGGCCGCGCGGCGGTACGAGACCAGGGCGGCGCTAGGGCCGGGCCGCCCGGGAGACCGCCCAGCTGTCCTCGAGCATGTGGTACCGGGTGATGAGCCCGGCGTCGTCGACCGTGACGTCGAAGGCGTACTCGCTGTCCATGGCCCGGCCGGTGGCGAGCACGACGGCGCGGAAGGTGCCGAGCACCACGGCCCGGTCGCCGTCCGCCAGGATCGTGTCGATCTCGAAGGCCTCGGGCCGCACGCTCAGCCCGAGCTGTTCGAAATGCTCGGCGACGCCCGCCCGGCCGGTCTTGCGGCCGATCCATGGCACCGCGGCGGTGTCGCCCTGGATGAACCAGTCGACGTCCTCGTGGAAGCGTCCGGCCAGCTCCTGCGGCGAGGCCCCGGCGAGCCGCGCGTCGAACAGCCCGGTCACCGCGGCGCGGGCCGGCGAGCCGGAAAGGGTGGCGGGGGTGGGATCGGTGGTCATATCTGTCTCCTCGGGTAGGTGGTCGGGTCCGGCGTGGTGCCGGAGGGGGTCAGGCGAAGGCGCGCCGCCGCTGGACGGCCCAGACGAGCAGCGCGAGCACCAGCAGTACGCCGGCCGCGGTCAGGACGACAGGCCAGCCGCCGAGACCCCACAGGGTGCTGGCGAGGGCGGACCCGATGGTGCCGCCGACGAAGTTGCCGACGACGTAGACGGTGTTGAGGCGGCTGCGCGAGGCCGGGTCGATCGACATGAAGCGCGTCTGGACGAGCACCAGCACGGCCTGTACGCCGATGGAGTACAGCGCGATCGAGACGACGACGGCGCCGATCGAGCCCGGGGCGAGTCCCGAGACCACGAAGGACACGAGCGCCACGACGAGTCCTGCGCCGATCGCGGGCACCGCCAGGCCGCGGTCGTACAGGCGCCCGACCTGTTGCGCCGCGAGGGCGCCGAGGATGCCGACGAGGTTGATCAGGCCGATCTGCGTGCCCGAGAAGCCGAACGGCTCGCCGGAGAGCAGAAGGGTCAGGCCCGTCCAGTACAGCGTGAACGTGGCCATCGCGGCGGCGCCGACCAGGCCGAGCCAGCGCGCGGTGGAGCTCCTGGCGTAAGTGCGGAGCACGGAGCCGAGGAGCGCGCCGTAGCCGAGGCGGGCGCGCGGCGCCAGCCGAGGCAGGAGCCGGTACATCGTCACCGCCAGGACGAGCATGACGCCGGCGACGGCCGCGTACAGCGCGCGCCAGCCGATCAGGTCGGTCACGACGCCGCTGATCGCGCGGGCGACCATGATGCCCAGCAGCACGCCGGACGCGACGACGCCGAGCACGCGCCCGCGCTGCTCCTCGGTCGCGAGATCGCCCGCGAGCGGGGCGAGCAGCTGCCCGGACACGGTGCTCGCGCCGACGAGCGCGAGCGTCACCAGCAGCACCGGGAAGCTCGGCGCGAGCGCGCTGACGCCGAGCATGACCGCCGAGAGCAGCATGGACGCGGGGATCATGACCTTGCGGTTCACGAGGTCGCCGAGCGGCACGAGGAAGAAGACGCCGACGGCGTAGCCGATCTGGGTCAGGGTGATCAGCAGGCCGGCCGTGCTCGGTGTGACGCCGAACCCGTCGGCGATCGTGCCGAGGATCGGCTGCGACCAGTAGAGGTTGCCGACCGCAGCGCCGGCGGCGAGGGCGAAGAGGAACGCCGCTCCCCCGGACATGCCGAGACGGCTGCGCGCCTCGGTAGCGCCGGCCCCGGCCGGTGCGGTGACGGACTGGATCTGTGCTGGCACGATCGAGTTAACAACGCCACCGTTGGCGTTGTTCCCGGCGTAGTACGTTGGGCCCAGCGAGCAACGTTCGCGTTGGCCAACAGGAAGGACCCGCCCCGTGGTCAGGGACGTCGAGGGCACGAAACGCAAGATCGTCGATGCCGCCACCGCGGAGTTCGTCGCGCACGGCCCGGACGGCACCACGATCGAGCGGATCGCCAACCGCGCCGGGGTGAACAAGGAACGCGTCTACAACTACTACGGCGGCAAGCCGCAGCTGTTCGCCGTGGTGCTGCAGGAACAGTTCGCCACGACCGCGGACGCCGTGCCGCTGGAGGCGGAGGACGCCGCCGCCGTCGGCGAGTTCGCCGGGCGCCTCTACGACTACAGCCGCGAGCGCCCGGAGTTCGTCCGCCTCCTGATGTGGGAGGCGCTGTCGTACTCCGGCGAGGTGCCCGACGAGGCCCAAAGGCGGGAGACCTACCTGGCCCGGACGGCCGCCATCGAGGCGGGCCAGTCCTCCGGCGGCGTGACGTCGGCGCTCGCGCCCGACGTCCTGCACCTCGTCGTCCTCGCGATCGCCGCCTACTGGACGGTGCTGCCGCAGGTCGCGCGTATGGTCACGGGCACGACGGCGGACGACCCGGACGGCGTGCGGCAGCACCGCGCCGCCGTCGTCGCGGCCGCCCGGCGCCTGGCCGACCCCGCCTGATCGGCCAGGCGCCGCGTCAGGCGGGGTCCTCGGCGGCGAGCGCCTCCGTGAGCAGCGCGACGAGGGCCTCGAGCTGCACGTCCGTGGACGACGCGTCGTCCTCCTCGCCCGCCCCGTCCAGCGCCCGGGCGGCCAGCCCGGCCTTGCTGTCGATCAGCTCGGCGATCTTGGCGTCGATGGTCTGGGCGGCGATGATCCGCCAGGCCGTGACGGGGTCGGCCTGGCCGATGCGGTGGATGCGGTCGATGGCCTGGGTCTGCTCGGCGTAGGTCCAGGACAGCTCGGCCAGCACCAGGTTGGAGGCCACCTGGAGGTTGAGCCCCACCCCGGCGGCCGTCAGGGAGCACACCACGATCGACACGTCCGGGTCGTCCTGGAACGCGGCGATGTTCTTCTCCCGCACCCGGGGCGTCTGGTCGCCGCGGATCGAGGCGTAGCCGATGCCGCGGTCCGCGAACGTCTTCTCGGCCTGGTCCATGACGTCGACGTGCTTGGCGAAGAACACGACCTTGCCGACGTTGCGGGCCAGCTGCGCGGCGTAGTCGGCGGCCAGTCCCGCCTTGGCCTGGCCGATCCGGCGGACCATGGTGAACACGTTCTCGCCGTCGGCTCGCGAGCTCGAGTCCTTCAGCTCGGCCGCCGCCACGCGGCGCGCGAGCTCCAGGTCGACCCCGTCCACGACGACGTCCTCCACGACGGAGCTCTCGGCGCGCGCCTGGACGGCGGACCGGTAGCGGCTCACCAGGCGTTCGGCGAGCGCGACCTCGGCGGCCCGGATCGAGCGGCCCGCGGCGCCGTCGAGCTCGACCGGCATGTCCGCGACCCGGCGAGCCGGGATGTCGGCGACGACGTCGGCCTTGCGGCGGCGCACGATGCCCAGGTCGATCACGCTGGACCTGGCGGCGGGGTAGAAGCCCGGGTCGGCCGGGGTGAGCCCGGTGTCCTCGAGCGAGGTCAGGAGCGCGGCCTCCGGCTTGGTGTCGTCGATCCAGCCGAGGAACTGCCAGATCGCCCGGAAGTCCTCGATGTCGTTGATCAGCGGGGTGCCGGTCAGCGCCATCATGAGCGGCCGGGCGGTCCGCGCGCGGATCCGCTCGGAGACGGCGAGCACGTGCTGGGAGCGCTGCGAGCCCTTGTTCTTGATGAAGTGCGCCTCGTCCACGACCATGCCGCGGAACCCGAGGTCGCCGAGCCAGCCGACGTGCCGGTCCAGGATCTCGTAGTTCACGATGACGACGTCCGCGAACCCGTCGACCTGGTCACCGTCGCCGTGGACCACGGTCGGCCGGCGGTGCGGCGTCCACATCTCGACCTCGTGCGCCCAGTTGGTCTTCACCACGTTGGGCGCGACGACCAGCAGCGGGTAGGCGTCGGCGGCCTGGGCGGCGAGCAGCGCCTGGGCGGTCTTGCCGAGGCCGGGCTCGTCGGCGAGCAGGTAGGTGCGGTGGCCGCGGGCCGTGGCCTCGACGACCTGGGCCTGGTGGTGCATCAGCGTCCGGCCCTGCGGGGCGGACAGCGAGCGGGGCTCGGGCAGCGGCATGCAGGCGGGGGCGCCGGGGCCGGCGTGCTCGAAGGAGCGGAAGAGCGGTTCGAGCAGCTCCCAGCCGGCGAGGCGGCGGACCTTCGGGGCCTGCCGCTCGGCAGCGGCCGCGAAGTCGGGGGCGAGGAACGGGTTCGCGAGCTGGCGCGAGACCACCGAGCGGGGCACCACCTGCTTCTCGGCGCCCGGCACGGGCGCGGCCGCCGGTGCGGGCGGGGGCTCCTCCGGTGGCTCGAGCCCGCCGGCGCGCATCATGTCCGCCTTGAACTGGCGTGCCGCGTCGGAGACGCGGGCGTCCTCGCCGAGCAGCTCGAGCAGCGAGGTGTCCCGGGCCGCGATGCGGGCCAGCAGCGTCCCCACCGCGTCGAGCCGGTCGAGCCGCTTGGTCCGCTGGTTCTCGGTGAGGTCCCCGTCGGCCCGTACCCGGGCCCGCTCCTCGCGCATGAGCAGCGCGACCACCTGGAACTTGGTGCGCACCGCCGGGCGCGTGGGCGGGCGCCGCACGGCGCCGTCGACCTCGTGGGCGGCCTGCGCGAGCACGGGGATCATCCCCTGCTCGGCGGGCCGCGCACCACCGCGGCGACGCTGGGTGCCGGAACCGGACCCGGACCGCGCGCGGCCCGGTCGGCGTTGGCCTGATCGTGCCAAATCTCCTCCTAGCTAAATCCTGACGGCGTCCGCCCCCGCTCGCCCGACCGATGGGCATCCGCTCGTCGTCGAGCCCCGCCCCTCGGCCGCCATCTTGTCGCCGAACGTCCCCGGACGACAGGTCTGCGTGTGAACCACGCCGCCACCTGCGAGAACGCAACAGATCCCGTGGAGGCCACGGGTATCGGGCGGCCGACAGGCCGCCCGGACCGCCGCGACCCCACGGGGCCGGGGTCCGGAGTCAGAAGGGCGGCCACGTTCCGGACGGGAACATGCTCGCCAACGCACGGGGCGGGAGCCACGCACGAGTTCAGGATACGGCGACCTCGCCGCTAGATCGAACCTGGACCCGGCTCCGGGTGGGGCCGACCCGCGACGACC
>NZ_JBHVEG010000085.1:0-26347 GCF_042802395.1 Promicromonospora sp. NPDC057488 | reverse complement strand
GTCCGACACGTCGTACCAAGAGCGGCTCGTATCAGGAGAGGGCGGTGAAGGTGTGGGTCTGCCGGCCCAGGTTCTCGATCTCCAGGGTGACGACGTCGCCGTCCGTCAGGTACGGGAAGCGGCCCGAGAGGGCTACGCCCTCGGGCGTGCCCGTGCAGATCAGGTCGCCCGGCTCGAGCGCCATGTACTGCGACAGGTGGTGCACGATCGCGGCGACGTCGAAGATCATGTCCGCCGTCGACGAGTCCTGCCGCGGCTCCCCGTTGACGAAGGACCGCAGCCGCAGGCCGCCCGGGTCCACCTCGTCGGCGGGCACCAGCGCCGGGCCGGTCGGCAGGAACCCCGGGCCGCACTTGCCCTTGGACCACTGGCCGAGCGAGTCGTCGAGCTGCCAGGCCCGCTCGCTGACGTCGTCCACCACGGTGTAGCCCGCGACGTGCTCGCGCGCCGCCTCGACCGACGGCAGGTAGCTCGCGCGCCGGCCGATCACGACCGCCAGCTCCACCTCCCAGTCCACCTTCTCGGCGCCGGGCGGCAGCGGCACGGCGTCGTCCGGGCCGGCCACCGTGTTGGGGTGCTTGAAGAAGATGATCGGCAGGCGCGGCGGCTCCGCGCCCGACTCGCGCGCGTGCGCGGCGTAGTTCTGCCCGATGCAGACGACGGCGGCGGGGCGCGCGATCGGCGCCCCGCGGCGCAGCGCGTCCGCGCCGTCGAGCACGGGCAGCTCACCGGCCGCCAGCGCCGACCGGGTGCGGGCCACGCCGTCGGCGGCGAGGAACGCGCCGTCGACGTCGGCGGTCAGCGGGCGCAGGTCGTAGGTGACGCCGTCGGAGGTGACGGCGGGGATCTCCTGGCCGAGGGGGCCCAGGCGGAGCAGGTGCATCGTGTCCTCGTTCTCGGATCGGGTGGGCGGAAGGGCTCAGGACTGCTCGGGCGGGCGCACGCGCAGCTCGTGCATACCGCCGTCGACCGCGAGCGCCGTGCCCGTGGTCGCCGTGGCGAGCGGGCTGGCGAGGTAGCAGACGGCGTGCGCGACGGCCTGGGGGCTGACCAGCTTGCCCGTGGGCTGCCGGGCCTCAAGGGCGGCGCGCTCGGCGGCCGGGTCGGCGGCGGCTTCGAGCAGGCGGCCCACCCAGGGCGTGTCGACGGTGCCGGGGTTCACGCACGTCACGCGGATGTTCTCGCGCACGTGGTCGGCGGCCATCGCGAGCGTGAGCGCCTGGACGGCGCCCTTGCTCGCGGAGTACAGGGCGCGCTGCGGCAGCCCGGTCCACGAGGCGATCGACGCGGTGTTCACCACGGCGGCGTGCTCGGACTCGCGCAGGTACGGCAGCGCGGCGCGGGTGACGCGCACGATGCCGAGCACGTTGACGTCCAGCACACGCAGCCACTCGGCGTCGTCGTTGTCGGCGACGGTGCCCTGGGCGCCGATGCCCGCGTTGTTGACGACGACGTCGATGCCGCCCAGGCGCTGCGCGGCGGCCTCGACGGCGGCGCGGACGGCGGCGTCGTCGGTCACGTCGGCGACCTCGCCGCTCGCGCCCTCGGGCACGCCGTCGGACGAGCGGTCGATGGCGACGACCTGGGCGCCGCGCTCCAGCAGGGCGGTCACGACGGCGGCGCCGATACCGGACGCCCCTCCCGTGACGATGGCGCGGACGCCGTCGAACTCAAGGGCTGTGGTCACGGGAACTCCTCCTGGAAAACGGCTGCGATGGCGATTCATCCAATCTATAGCACCGATCCGTGTCGATTCGTAGGGCTCGATCACGTTCTGGACCCGCTAGGCTCGACCCACCCGGAGCGATACGTCATACCTCTGTCCCGGCTCCGGGTTCAACAGCTCGACGAGGAGTGATCCGCACATGTCCCAGCCGGCCGATTCCGCCCCGCTGCCGCACCCGGACCGGACCTGGTTCACCGAGGCCAGGTTCGGCCTCTTCGTGCACTTCGGGCTCTACTCCGCCGCGGCCCGGCACGAGTGGGTGATGAGCAACGAGCGCCAGACCGTCGAGCGGTACGAGCGGTACGCGGAGGTGTTCGACCCCGACCTCTTCGACGCCCGGGCGATCGCGCGCGCGGCCAAGGACGCGGGGATGCGGTACGTGGTGCTGACCACCAAGCACCACGACGGCTTCGCGCTGTGGGACTCCGCCGTCAGCGACTACTCCGTCGCGCGCACGCGCGAGCGCGACCTCGTCGCGGAGCTGGCCGAGGCGGTGCGGGCCGAGGGGCTGCGCCTGGGGCTGTACCACTCGCTCATCGACTGGCACCACCCGGACTTCACCGTGGACTTCGTGCACCCGCGCCGCGACGACCCGGACGCCCACGCCCTGAACGAGGGCCGCGACATGGCGCGGTACCGCACCTACCTGCACGCGCAGGTGCGCGAGCTCCTCACCGGGTACGGCGCCGTCGACTACGTGTTCTTCGACTACACGTACGCGCACGACCGGGACGGGTGGCGCGGCAAGTACCCCGAGGACTGGGACGCCGAGGGGCTGCTCGCCCTGGTCCGCGAGCTGCAGCCGCAGGCCGTGGTCAACGACCGCCTCGGCATCCCGGGCGACCTGGTCACCCCGGAGCAGTACCAGCCGGACGAGCCCATGCGGGACGACGCAGGCGCGCCCATCACGTGGGAGGCCTGCCAGACGCTGAACGGGAGCTGGGGCTACGACCGGGACAACACCCGGTTCAAGGACCCGGACCTGCTGGTCCGCATGCTCGTGGACACGGTGGCCAAGGGCGGCAACCTGCTGCTGAACATCGGTCCGGACGGGCGCGGCGCCATCCCGGCCCGCGACGCGACCACGCTCGCGGCACTCGGCGCCTGGACCCGCCTGCACGGCCGGTCGGTTCACGGGGCGGGTCCCGCGGAGCCCGCGCTGGCCGAGGCCCTCGCGCCCGGTCTGCCGCCCGGCGTCGTGCTCACGCAGCGCGCCGACCGGCTGTACCTGCACCTGTTCGCGTGGCCGTTCGCGCACGTGCACCTGCGCGGGCTGGCCGACCGGGTCCGGTACGCCCAGCTCCTGCACGACGGCTCCGAGCTGCGCACCACCCGCACCGACCCGGACCAGAAGGCGTGGAACACCACGCCCGGCGGGCAGCCGCCGGGCACCCTGACGCTGCACCTGCCCACGGCGCGGCCCGACGTCGCGGTGCCGGTGGTCGAGCTCTTCCTGCGATGAGTTCGGGGGCGGCCCGTCGTCGGACGTGGCATGGAAACGAAAAAGCATCGGCGCCCCGCCCCCTCGTCAGGCAGGGTTGAGCCATGAGCGACGTCGACATGCCCCGCTGGAAGCGCAACGTCGGGCTGTTCCTCGCCGGCCAGACCATCTCCCTGTTCGGGTCGATGGTGGTCATGTACGCGGTCATGTGGCACCTGACCATCGAGACGCGGTCCGGGTCGGTGCTCATGCTGAGCATCGTGTTCGGCATGCTGCCGCAGGCGTTCGTCTCGATCTTCGGCGGGGTGTGGGCGGACCGGCACCACCGCAAGTTCCTGATCATGGGCTCGGACACAGTGATCGCGCTGGCGACCCTCGGGCTCGCGCTGCTCATGGTCAGCGGCGTCGACTCGCTCTGGGTCATCTACGCGGCCCTGGCCGTGCGCTCGGTCTTCGCCGGTATCCAGACGCCGGCCGTGAGCGCGATGATCCCGCAGATCACGCCGACCGACCAGCTCATGCGCGTCAACGGCCTCTTCCAGTCCATCCAGTCGGGCATGATGCTGCTCGCACCGGCCCTGGCGGCCGTGATCTACGCGTCCTTCGACATCGTCACCGTCTTCTTCGTGGACGTGGTGACCGCCCTGCTCGGCGTCGGGATGCTCGCCCTGGTCGCGGTGCCGCGCCTGGTGCGGTCCGACGCCGGCGAGCCGGTCAGCTACTTCGGCGACCTCGCGGCGGGCGTGCGGTACATCCGGGCCAACGCGCCCGTGCGGTGGCTCATCACGCTGTTCGCGCTGGTCATGTTCCTGGTGGGCGCGCCGAGCTACCTGACGCCGCTCATGGTCACCCGCACGTTCGGCGACGAGGTGTGGAAGCTGACCGCCAACGAGCTGTTCTGGGGCGGCGGCATGCTGCTGGGCGGCATCATCATGGCGTCGGTCGGGCCCCGGATCACGCGCCGGGTGCGCCTCATGGTCGGGTCGGTGCTCGCCACCGGCGTGCTGGTCGCCGGGCTGGGCGTGGCCACCAACATGTGGGTGTTCTTCACCATCGGCCTGATCATCGGCATCATGTTCGCGGCGCTCAACACCCCCGCGCTGACGATCATCCAGGAGCGGGTCGAACCCGAGATGCAGGGCCGGGTGTTCGGCTTCGTCGGCATCGTGATGACCGTGGCGATGCCGCTGTCCATGGTGGTGTTCGGGCCCCTGGCCGACCAGTTCTCCGTGGAGGCGCTGCTGATCCTGGCCGGCGTGCTGCTGGTGGCGGTGCTGGGCGCGATCCTCGCGTTCCCCGGGGCGCGGCGCTCGCTCGCGCAGGTCGACGCGGCACCGGAGGCACCGGAGGACGCTGTCGCGGCCGAGGCGGCGGCTGTGCCGCAGGACACAGCCGACCTGCGCTGACGGCGTGAAAGTATTGCTGGGTCCCATAGCCGTCAGCCATACGTGCGGAAGGTTCCTGTGAGCGCTCCGAAGATCTATGCCCTGCACGAGAACCCCGAGTGGTTCCCGCCGTTCGCCGAGGCCTTCGCGGCCGAGGGCGTCGACTTCGAGGAGTGGGTGCTCACCGACGGCGTCCTCGACCTGGACGAGGCGCCGCCGGAGGGCATCTTCTGGTCGCGCATCTCGGCGAGCAGCCACACGCGCGACCACGGCCTGACCAAGGACTACTCGCGCGCGGTGCTGTCCTGGCTGGAGGCGTACGGCCGGCGCACGGTCAACGGCCGGCGCGTGCTGGAGCTCGAGATGAGCAAGGTCGACCAGCTCACCGCGCTGCGCGCCGCCGGGATCGACACCCCGCGCACCGTGGCCGCCGTCGGCCGCGACCAGGTGCTCAAGGCCGCGCAGGGGTTCCCCACGCCGTTCGTCACCAAGCACAACCAGGGCGGCAAGGGCCTGGGCGTGCGCAAGTTCGACTCGTTCGAGGACCTCGCCGAGCACGTCGCCTCCGACGAGTACGAGGAGCCGGTGGACGGCATCACGCTGATCCAGGAGTACGTCGTGGCGGCCGACGGCGGCATCACGCGCGTGGAGCTCGTCGGCGGCGAGATGGTCTACGCCGTCCGCGGCGACACCGAGCGCGGCGGCTTCCAGCTCTGCCCCGCCGACGCGTGCGCCGTCGACCCGGTCACGGGCCGGCCCATCCCGCCGGTCGGCGCGACCATCTCCATGGCGCCCGACGACGACTGGGGCCTGTTCAGCGAGCGGGAGGGCTACGACGACCCGGTGGTGGCCAAGTACCTGGCGTTCACGCAGCGGCACGGCATCGAGGTGGCCGGCATCGAGAACATCCGGACCGCGGACGGCCGGGTGCTGACGTACGACGTGAACACCAACACGAACTACAACAGCGACGTCGAGCAGGGCACGGCGAAGTCGGGGCCGCGGGAGATCGTGCGCCACCTGGCGAAGGTGCTGCGGGAGACGTACCCAGGGGCCTGACGGCCACCCGTCACGATCCGAGATCGGTCGGTTGCAATGAGATCGGTCAGTTGACCGACCGATCTCAAAGCCACCGACCGATCTCGTTTGTCAGGCGAAGGCGAAGACGGGGCCGAACGCCACCACTACGATCGTCGCCCAGATCGCGTAGACCGGCAGGTACTGGGTCTGCCAGCGCTCGATCGCGCCGAAGGCGCGCCGCCCGCGCACGAAGCCGGTCGCCAGCCACGCCGCCCACGCAAGGTGCACGAGCAGCACCAGGTTGAGCCCGAGCGCCGCGACCTTGTTGGCGGTGAAGCCGAACTCGGCGATCCGGGTCAGCATCGCGGTCAGCGCCACGGCGTCGACCGCGAGCGCCGCACCGACCAGGACGAGCTGCAGCCAGTCGAAGATCCCGGGCGGGGCCAGCGGGTCGCGGGCCGAGATCGAGTACAGCAGGAGGAACAGGACGAGCACGAGGATCGCGTCCATGAGGATGAGCAGGTCGCGGTCGACGTCGGTGAGCGGCCCGTTGACGAGCAGCACGACGAAGATCGCGACCAGCATGACGATCGTCAGGGGCGTGAACACGCGGGTCAGGACCGGGGCGATGTTCTCGACGACGTTCTTCTTGGCCTCGACGAGCCAGGCGCCGACCAACAGTGCGCCGGGCAGACAGAACGGCAGGAGCCAGTCCGCGAAGACCGGCTCGAAGTCGACGCCGACGAGGCTGAGCGTGCCGAAGGTGAGCCCGATGAGCAGCATGCCGCCGAGCGCGATGAGCGCCAGGTAGATGATGAGCTCGCCGGTGAACCGCACGAAGTCCATGCGCCGCGCGCCGGACCGCCACGCCCCGCCCGCGTACACGACGCCGAGCAGCAGCCAGAGCACCACGGGGGTGTGGCTGATCGCGAGGAACTCGGTCATGCCGGGCTCGTCGTAGAGACCGGACTCGAACGGGTACAGGTTGACCACGAGCGCGAGCGCCGTCGTGATCGCGAGCAGCACGGCGCTCACCCGCCACGGCACGTGGCGCTTCCACACGAAGTAGCCGGCCAGGAACGGCAGGACGGCGAAGACGCCGTTGCGCACGAGCACCAGCTCGTTGCCGACCGTCGCGGCGAGCAGGACCTTGAGCACGATGCCCGCGCCGACCGCGAGGGCCAGGACGACGGCCAGCTCGCGCCAGCGTCCGCCGTCGCCGGGCTCCTCGGGGACCAGCACGAGCTGCTTCCAGAGCCGGTCGGAGTGCTCGCGCGCGAACTCGCGGGACACCTCGTCGAGGTTGCCCATGCGCTTGACCGCGACGAGGAAGGCCTCCTCGTCCTCCAGTCCGCTGGCTGTCAGGTCGTTGACCTGGCCGCGCAGGTGGTCCTCCATCTCGTCGACGTCGGCCGCGGAGATCGCCCGGCGGCGCTGGACGTAGCCGCGCCACAGGTCGATCTGCTCCTCCAGCACGACGTGCTCGGCCGGCCCGGTCTGCTGGGCGGGCCCGACGCCGTTCGCGTTCTGCTCGCTCATCAGGCCCACCCCTCGGCGACGGCGGGGCCGGGCTGGACGTCCTGCCACACCTGCTTGAGCGCGTCGGAGACGACCACCCACTGCTGCCGCCGCTCCGCGAGCGCCTCCTTGCCCGATGCGGTGATCGCGTAGTGCTTGCGCCGCCGTCCGACGTCGGACGTGCCCCACGTGGCCTTGACGTACTCGAGGCGCTCGAGCCGGTGGAGCAGGGGGTAGAGCATGCCGTCGGTCCACTCCATGCGGCCGCCGGAGAGCTCGTTGACGCGCTTGAGGATCGCGTAGCCGTACGACTCGCCGTCGGCCAGGATGCCGAGGACGAGCGGCGTGGCGGACGCCGCGACCAGATCCTTGTCGATGTGCACCTGCACTCCTATGCCTAGTGCTGCTAGGGATCACAACCCTAGCAGCACTAGGCATAGGGGTCCTAGGTCAGGGGACGCGCGAGTCCCCGGGGTTCGTGTCCGGGGGCGCTAGCGCCGGCGTGGGGTCGCGGCCCGGTAGGCCGAGACCGTCGGCTCGCCGTCGAGCCAGAAGCGCCACGGGTACAGGTCGGCGCGACCGCCGTCGCCGCTCACGCCCACGCGCGGCCCCGACAGCACGGTGCCCGACGGCGCCGTGGGCACCTCCAGCGCCACCGCTCCTTCCGGGTCGGTGACGTCGGCGCCGTCGTCGGACAGATCGAGACCGAGCGCGACGGCGAGGCGGGCCGGGCCGCGGGCCAGGTCGCGGTCGGTGCGTGCCACACCCGAGGCGAGGCGCCGGGTCCGCGCGAGCGCCAGCCCCTCGGGTTCGGGCCCGGTCACCTCGCCGGCGCGCAGCAGCACCGCCGACGCCGTCCCGTCCGGGCCGCAGACCACGTTGGCGCAGTAGTGCAGGCCCAGGTGCCGGTACACGTACAGGTGCCCGGGCTCGCCGAACATGGTCTCGTTGCGCCGGCTCGGGCCGCGGAAGGCGTGGGAGCCGGGGTCGTTCGTGCCGTCGTAGGCCTCGACCTCGGTGATCCGGAGGGTCACGGCGCCGTCGGCGGTGCGACGGGTGAGGGTGGCGCCGAGCAGGTCGCGGGCGACGTCGACCACGGGGCGGGCGTAGAACTCGCGGACCGGGACGGTCATGGGTGCGTCGCTCAGGTTGGCTCCTCGATCCTTGCCGGGCGGACGGCGCGGGGAGAACCTATCCGCCCGGGCCGTGTTGCCGAGAGTAGACATTGTCTACCGAGAGCAAGCGAGCCCGGAGACGAGGCTTTCCGCCGACGCTCCGACGATGCCAGACGAGGGCCTGCGGGTCAGCCCGCGCGGACCGCGAGTGTCGCCACGACCTGGGTGAGCACCTTGTCGCTCCAGTTCTGCTCGGACTCGGGGTACTCGCCCATCCCGTCCACGGTCGAGGTGCCGCTCACCTCGAACCGGTAGCCGCCCCCAGGCTGCCTAGCCATTGCATGACGCACTTCACACCTCGGGGCGTGCCGCATAGATCCAACGGACGCCGTCATGCGGAGAAATCGTCGGTCGTTGCTGCACGTCGTAGGCGATCCGAATATGGACGCCATCACCCACGAGTGTTGCCAGCTCGCTGGCGATCTCAGTCAAGTCCTCCCGGTCGGCATCCGTCACAGAGCTCAGTTGACAATGGACAGTCACGTCGTAGTTGTTGATCTCGACACCCAGCGCAACCGCCCTTCGAGGAAGGAGACCGAGCGCAGCGTGCGTCAATTGGGCCACGAGGTAGTTCTCCCAGACCGGTGCATCACGCGGATCTTCAGGAGTAGGCAGTGTCATGGTTTCCAGTTCGGGTTGGCAGGCACGATGCTCACTGCTCGCGTGCCCTTGATGAAAAACACATCAGTAGGTTGGTTCTCGTGACCAGCGCCAACGTTGTGGTTGACGCCGGAGACGTGCGGTGACTTCACGACGATGTATCCCCGATCTGTGACGCCAAGCACCTTCGCACTTCCGTCGTGAAACTCGTTGAGGACTCGCTGGGCGTCAGCCTTAGACGTGAAGTAGCCGCCATGACGGTAGTCGGGACCATCGATGTGGCGCGCCTGCTTCTGATCGCTGATCTTCGAACCGATGCTCCGCCGATCAATCGTCATGCCGCCAGCGTCGATGAATCGCGGCGGACAACCAGCCGTGTTGTGCACGAGCACGGCATCCGATCCCACGTGATACGTGTGCAGTCCCGCGACCGAGAGGTTGTAGGCCGACCCCATCCGGCTCGACGCAAGGTCAACGCCCTCACCGACCGCCAGCCGCTCCCCGTCGGCCCCCAGCACCAGCTCCCCCGCGCCGAGCTCGTCGGCGCGCTCGAACCTCTGGTCCGTCGCCGACCAGAACGGGTGGTCCTCCGTCGTCAGGATGGTCTCGCCGTCGATCTCCAGCTCGAACAGCTCGTCCTGGTGCACCCACACGTGGGTCACCTCGCGCGGGCCGCGCTCGCCGCTGACCGGGTCGGCGGCCCAGACCTCGTCACCGACCTCGATGTCCTGGATCGGCTCGCGGGTGCCGTCGCCCATGAGCACCGGCGTCGATCCGGCGAAGCTGCAGAAGGATCCCTTGTCCATCAGCTTCTTGCGGCGGTCGCCGAGCTCCGACCGCAGCACCTCGACCCGCACCTCGGCGCGGGCGACCACCTGCGCGTCCACGGCGTACGGCACCTCGTACGGGACGGAGCAGCCACAGGCGTCGGCCTGCGCCTGGGCCTTGGCCCCCTCGCGCGCCTCGGCGGCGGCGAAAACGCCGCCCGCGGACGGCGACGAGCAGCCCATCGACGTCGTCCCCTGGAGCGGGAGCGCCGACGACGACCGGCAGGTCCCGGCAGCGCCGCCCTGCACCTGGAACACGGAGACCAGCTCGCCGGTCACCGAGCCGCCCGTCACCGTCCCCTGCGACGTGGCGACATCAGTGGTCACCTCGACGCTCGACGTGCAGCCACCGGCAGCGCAGCTGACCTGGGCCTGCCCGCCCATGTCGAACGTGATGCTCGGGTTCACCGCGGTCTTGAGCTGCTTGGTGAGGCCGATCATCTCGTCGAAGAGGTCGGCGACCTCGTCCTGCGACATCTGCGTCACCGCCGACGGCCCCTCGGCGGGTACGGGCGCCTCGAGCACGTCGTCGGCGACGTCGCCCTGCTCCGCGCCGGACGAGCCCGACGTGTCCGACGTGTCCGAGGAGTCAGCGGAGTCCGACGAGTCCGACGAGTCAGCGGGCGCGTCCACCCGGAGCACCTCGTACGGCGGCTCCTGCGTCACGTAGACCGGCCCGACCGACGTCTGCACCCACCGCGCGGGCACCCCGTCGACCTCCACCTCCTCGACGGCGGCGTCGGACGACGGCAGCTCGCCCGCCCGGACCGCGGACCGGAGGTACTCCGCGTACTCCTGCGGGGTCTGGAACAGGTCACCGACCGGGAGGACCGCGTCGCCCTCGTTGACCAGCCACCTCTTGTCGAGCTCCCGGCGCATCTCCCGGGTCGCGCCCTCAGCGGCCAGGGTCCCGGACGGCGGCTTGACGTACTCCTGGTCACCGATCTTCAGGACGCGGTACTCGTCGCCGTCGACCGAGAACGACCCGAGCGCGTCACCGTCGGAGGTGACCCGGAGGTCGTAGTCGACGCCGGCGGAGGTACCCCGCTGGTGGACGGCTGCCGTCTGCGCGAGCTCGTCGAGAGCCAGCTCGAACGGCTGCCGCGCCTCCTCCTCAGCGGCGGCGTCCTCCGCGAAACCCAGGAACGTCGAGACCAGCGTGACGATGCCCGCGACCGCGAACCCGAGGAGCACCACCCCGCCGGCGATCAGCCAGACCCACCACTTGCGCCACCAGCGCACCGCAGCCACTTGTTCCCCGTCCGGTCGACCCTCGTCGGCGTCCCGCACGAGACACCGGGCGAAACGTTAGAGGGTCTACCGAATCGTGACAAGCACCTTTGTGATGTGAGAGGCGTCGGGAGCGAGCCCGGTCAGGTCAGCGCGCCGAACCCGTCCAGCCGCAGGTCAGCGCGCTCGCGGGTGCGCTCGCGCCCGTAGTGCTCGGCCTCGTCGGCCATCCAGCGCAGCCAGTGCTCGCGCGCCGCCTCGCCGTCGCGCTCCAGGCCGCGGCGCAGCCGCTCGGCGTCGTCGGCCTCCACCCAGATGCGGAACGCGCCGAGCGCGTCGACCTGGCGCGCGCCCGCGCCGCAGCCCTCGACCACCAGGTGGGGTGACTGCGGCACGTCGTGCCACTCGGCCCAGTCGCTCTCGAACCAGTCGTAGCGCCGGTAGCGCACCTGCTCCCCCGCGGCCAGCGGGTCCAGGACCCAGCGGCGCAGGTTGGCGGCGCCGCCGTCCGGGCCGGCGGCCCAGCCCTCGTAGAGGTCGTCCATGTGGATCACGGCCGCCTCCAGCGCGTCCCCGAGCTGGGCGGCCAGCGTCGTCTTGCCCGACCCGGCGGGGCCGTCGACGCACACCAGCCGCGCGTCGGCGGCCCGGATCCGTTCCAGCACATCACCCAGCACACCCGGCGATACGGTCATCCACGCTCCCTCATAGGTCTACCCAGCGATTGTGCCCGGAATCCGCGTGAGATCCGGGCACAATCGCTGGGCTGTCCTAGCTCGGCTGGGCCCAGAAGCGGAACTCGGTGGTCCGCTCCTTGGCGGCTTCGATCTGCTCCGCGACCCGCACCGGGGCGGTGCCGCCCACGTTGTCGCGCGAGGCGAGCGAGCCCTCGACGGAGAGCACCGTGCGCACCTCGGGGGTGAGGTGCTCCGAGATCTTCGCGAGGTCCTCGTCGGACAGGTCCCACAGCTCGATGCCGCGGGCCTCGCACTCCTGCACGCAGGAGCCGGCCACCTCGTGCGCCACGCGGAACGGGACGCCCTGCTTGACGAGCCACTCGGCGATGTCGGTCGCGAGCGAGAAGCCCTGCGGCGCGAGCTCGGCCATGCGGTCGGTGTCGAAGACCATGGTGCGCACCATGCCCGTGAACGCCGGCAGCACCGTGGTGAGGGTCGCCACCTGGTCGAACACGGGCTCCTTGTCCTCCTGCAGGTCGCGGTTGTACGCGAGCGGGAGGCCCTTGAGCGTGGTGAGCAGGCCGGTGAGGTCACCGATCACGCGCCCGGCCTTGCCGCGCGCGAGCTCGGCGATGTCCGGGTTCTTCTTCTGCGGCATGATCGAGGAGCCCGTGGAGTACGCGTCGTCCAGGCGGACGAAGCCGAACTCCTTGGTGTTCCAGAGGATGATCTCCTCGGAGATCCGCGACAGGTCCACGCCGATCATCGCCGCGACGAAGGCGAACTCCGCCGTCACGTCGCGCGACGCGGTGCCGTCGATCGAGTTCTCGACCGGCCCGCCCTCCAGGCCCAGGTCGGCGGCCACGGCCGCCGGGTCCAGGCCGAGCGACGAGCCCGCGAGCGCGCCCGAGCCGTAGGGCGACTTCGAGGCGCGCACGTCCCAGTCCAGGAACCGGTCGACGTCGCGCAGCAGCGGCCAGGCGTGCGCCAGCAGGTGGTGCGCCAGCAGCACGGGCTGGGCGTGCTGCAGGTGGGTGCGGCCCGGCATGGGCGCGCTGCCCGCTGCCTCGGCCTGGACGATGAGCTCGTCCACCAGGTCGAGCACCTGCGTGCCGATCGTGCGGGCCTGGTCACGCAGGTACAGCCGCACGAGCGTGGCGATCTGGTCGTTGCGGGACCGGCCGGCACGCAGCTTGCCGCCCAGTTCGTCGCCGGCGCGCTCCAGCAGGCCGCGCTCCAGCGCGGTGTGCACGTCCTCGTCGTCGAGCACCGGGAGGAAGGCGCCCGACAGGACGTCCTGCTCCAGCACGTCGAGCGCGTCGATCATCCGCGCGAGCTCCGGCTCGGTGAGCAGGCCGGCGGCCGCCAGGGCGCGGGCGTGCGCCCGCGACCCGGCGATGTCGTACTGCGCGAGCCGCCAGTCGAAGTGCGTCGACTGCGACAGCGCGGACAGCTCCGGCGAGGGACCGCCGGCGAACCGGCCGCCCCACAGGGCGACCTTGGGGCCGGTGTGCTCGCCGACGGTCCGCGGGGTCGCGTGCCCGACGTCCTTGCCGTCGTGCTCGCTCACAGCGCGCCCGCCGTCAGGCTCTCCGCGGAGCCGAGGTCCACGCCGTTGCCGAACTTCTCGTCGCGCGCGGCGGCGAGCTTGGCGGTGAGGCCGTAGATCTCGATGAAGCCGCGGGCCTGCGACTGGTCGAACGCGTCGCCCTCGTCGTAGGTGGCGAGATTGAAGTCGTACAGCGACTGCTCCGAGCGGCGCCCGGTCACGGTGGCCCGGCCGCCGTGCAGCACCATGCGGATCTCGCCGGAGACGTACTTCTGGGTGTCGTCCACGAACACGTCGAGCGACTTCTTCAGCGGCGAGAACCACATGCCGTCGTAGACCAGCTCGCTCCAGCGCTGCTCGACCTGGCGCTTGAACCGGGCCTGCTCGCGCTCGATCGTGACGTTCTCCAGCTCCTGGTGCGCCGTGATCAGGGCGATGGCACCGGGGGCCTCGTAGATCTCGCGGGACTTGATGCCCACGAGGCGGTCCTCGACGATGTCGATGCGGCCCACGCCCTGCGCGCCGGCGCGGCGGTTCATCTCCTGGATGGCCTGCAGCGGGGTGACGGGCACGCCGTCGATCGCCACGGGGATGCCCTGCTCGAAGGTCAGGTAGACCTCGTCGGCCACGGGCGGGAACGTGGGGTCGTCCGTGTAGGAGTAGACGTCCTTGGTGGGCTCGTTCCAGATGTCCTCGAGGAAGCCTGTCTCCACGGCGCGGCCCCACACGTTCTGGTCGATCGAGAACGGGTTCTTCTTCGTGGTCGCGATGGGCAGGTCGTGCTTCTCCGCGTAGTCGATGGCCTTCTCGCGGGTCAGCGCGAGGTCGCGCACCGGGGCGATCGACTTGAGGTCGGGCGCGAGCGAGGTGGTGGCCACCTCGAACCGGACCTGGTCGTTGCCCTTGCCGGTGCAGCCGTGGGCCACGGTCGAGGCACCGAACTGGCGGGCCGCGCGCACCATGTGCTTGACGATGACGGGGCGCGAGATGGCGGAGACCAGCGGGTAGCGGTCGAGATACATGCCGTTGGCCCGCAGCGCGGGCATGCAGTACTCGGCGGCGAACTCGTCGCGCGCGTCGGCGACGTACGCCTCGACGGCGCCGCAGTCCAGCGCGCGCTGGCGGATGACGTTCATGTCCTCGCCGCCCTGGCCGACGTCGACGGCCACGGCGACCACCTCGGCCCCGGTGGCCTCGGCGATCCAGCCGATGGCGACGGAGGTGTCCAGGCCGCCCGAGTAGGCGAGCACGACGCGTTCAGTCATGATTGACGATCTCTTTCCGGTGGTGGTGTCAGGTGCAATTCTTGTGCGTTCTCAGGCGCTGAGCGCGAGGAAGCGTTCGGCCAGCGCGGAACCGTCGGCGTCGCGGGCGATCACCAGGATGGTGTCGTCCCCCGCGATGGTCCCCAGCATCCCGGGGAAGACGGAGTGGTCGATGGCGGAGGCCAGCAGGTTGGCGGCCCCCGGCGGGGTGCGCAGCACCACGAGGTTGCCCGAGGACTCCGCCGAGACCAGCAGCTCCTTGGCCAGCCGCGCGAGCCGCGCGGACAGGTACTCCTCGCTCGCGTCCGACTGCGCGCTGCGGTCGCCGCCCTCGCCGGGCACGGCGTAGACGAGCGCGCCGTCCGAGCCGCGCACCTTCTCGGCCTGCAGCTCGATCAGGTCGCGCGAGAGCGTGCCCTGGGTGACGCTGACGCCGTCCGCGGCCAGGGCGTCGGCGAGCTCGGCCTGGGAGTGGATGGCGTTGCGCGTGACGATCGCGGTGATCCGGGCGTGCCGGGCCGCCTTCGTGGTGGCGGTCGTCGCCGTCTGCCGGACGACCATCAGCCCCGCTCCAGGAGGAAGGCGAGCAGCGCCTTCTGCGCGTGCAGGCGGTTCTCGGCCTCGTCGAAGACCACGGACTGCGGGCCGTCGATGACGTCGGCGGTGATCTCCTTGCCGCGGTAGGCCGGCAGGCAGTGCAGCACGAGCGCGTCCGGGGCGGCGCCCGCGAGCAGCTCCGCGTTGACCTGGTAGTCCCAGAACGGCTTGGACCGCGCCTCGGCCTCGGCCTCGTCGCCCATCGACACCCAGGTGTCGGTGGCCACGACGTCCGCCCCGGCCACGGCCTCCTTGGCCGACGTCGTCACGGTCACCGAGCCGCCGGTGGTCGCGGCGATCTCGGTCGCCCGGGCGACCATGGCGGCGTCGGGCAGGTAGCCCTCGGGGCCGGCGATCCGCACGTGCAGGCCGGCCGTGGCACAGCCGAGCAGGTAGGAGTTGCCCATGTTGTTCGCGGCGTCGCCCACGTAGGCGAACGTGGTGCCGGGCAGGCTGTCCAGCCCCCGGTGCTGCGCCACCGTGAGCAGGTCCGCGAGGATCTGGCAGGGGTGGAAGTCGTCGGTCAGGGCGTTGACCACCGGCACGCGCGAGACAGACGCCATCTCCTCGATGCGGTCCTGCCCGAACGTGCGCCACGCGATGGCCGACACCTGCCGGTCGAGCACGCGCGTGGTGTCGGCGATCGACTCGCGCACGCCGATCTGGGCGAGCCGGCCGTCGACGACGAGCGGGAAGCCCCCGAGCTCGGCGATGCCGGCCGCGAACGACACCTGGGTGCGCAGCGTGGGCTTGTCGGTGATGAACGCGACGGCGCGCGGGCCCTCCAGCGGGCGCTTCGCGTACCGGTCGGCGCGCAGGGCGAGGCCCAGCTCCAGGATGGCCTTCTGCTCGGCGGGCGTCAGGTCGTCGTCGCGCAGGAAGTGGCGGGTCATGCGAAGTCCTCCGGGAGGGAAGCGAAGAAGCGGGCGGCCTCCGTGGCCTGCTCCGTGGTCAGGATCAGCGGCGGGGCCAGCCGGATCGCGTCCGGGGCCACCGCGTTGACGATGAACCCGGCCTCCAGCGCGGCCGTGGCCACCTGCGGCGCCACCGGCTCGTTCAGCACGACGGCCAGCAGGAGGCCGCGGCCGCGGACCTCCTTGACGAGCGGGCTGCCGCACATCTCGATCTCCTGGCGCAGCAGCGCCCCGACCTCGCGCACGTTCGACAGCAGGCCGTCGCGCTCGATCACGCCGAGGGTGGCGAGCGCCGCGGCCGAGGCCACGGGGTTGCCGCCGAACGTGCTGCCGTGCTGGCCGCGGCCGAGCAGGTGCGCTGCCTCGCCGTAGGCGATCACGGCGCCGACGGGGAAGCCGCCGCCGAGGCCCTTGGCGACCGTGACGACGTCGGGCACGATGCCGCCGCCGATCTCGGGCTGCTGGTAGGCGAACCACGTGCCGCAGCGGCCCACGCCGGTCTGCACCTCGTCCAGGACGAGCAGCGCGCCGTGCGCCTTGGTCAGGCGGCGGGCGGCCGCGAGGTAGCCCGGCGGCAGGGGGCGCACGCCGGCCTCGCCCTGCACGGGCTCGACCACGAGCGCGGCGACCTCGCCGTGCTCCGCGACCGACCGGGGCGAGAACGCGGCCTCCAGCGCCGCGAGGTCGCCGAACGGCAGGTGCTCGACGCCGCCCGGGAGCGGCTCGAACGGCTCGCGGTAGGCGGCCTTCGCGGTCAGGGCGAGCGCGCCCATGGACCGGCCGTGGAAGCCACCCTCCAGCGCGAGCACGCGCGTGCGGGTGCCCACGCCGGACGACGTCGCCACGCGGCGCGTCATCTTGAACGCCGCCTCGACCGCCTCCGTGCCGGAGTTGGTGAGGAACACGCGGGACCCGTCGGGCGCCTCGGCGACGCGCAGCAGCGTCTCGGCGAGCGCGATCTGGGCGGGCGTGCCGAAGAAGTTCGAGACGTGGCCGAGCGTGCCGAGCTGGGCGCTGATCGCGGCCGTCAGCGTGGGGTGCGCGTGGCCCAGCGCGTTCACCGCGATGCCCGCGAGCAGGTCGAGGTAGCGCTTGCCGTCGGCGTCCCACACGTAGGCGCCCTCGCCGCGCACGAGCACGCGCTGCGGCGGGCCGAACGTGTCCATGACCGCGCCCGAGTACCGCTGGGTCCAGGCGGCGACCGAACCCTCGGCCGCGAGCGCCGAGCCCTCGTCGGCGGGGATCACCGTGCTCATTCGTTCGTTCCTTCCTCGGGTCCCGCGACGACCATGGTGCCGTTGCCCCGGGTGGTGAAGACCTCCAGCAGCGCGCTGTGCGGCTGCCGCCCGTCGATGACGGTCGCGGCGCCCACGCCGCCCTCGACGGCGCGCAGGCACGCCTCCATCTTGGGCACCATCCCGGACTCGAGGCTGGGCAGCAGCTCCGCGAGCTCGGGCGCGGTGATCCGCTCGACGAGCGAGCCCTTGTCGGGCCAGCTCGTGTACAGGCCCTCGACGTCGGTCAGGACGATGAGCTTCTTGGCGCCGAGCGCCACCGCGAGCGCCGACGCGGCGGTGTCCGCGTTGACGTTGAGCACCTGGGTGGGGTCGTCCTTGTCGGGCGCGATGGTGGAGACCACGGGGATGCGGCCGGCCTCCAGCAGGTCCTCGACGGCGCGCGGGTCCACCTGGACGACGTCGCCCACGAGGCCGACGTCGACGGGCACGCCCTCGACGATGGCGTGCCGGCGCTGGGCGCCGAGCAGGCCGCCGTCCTCCCCCGACAGTCCGACGGCGACGGGGCCGTGGGCGTTGATCAGGCCCACGAGCTCGCGGCTGACCTGGCCGGTCAGGACCATACGGACGATCTCCATGGCCTCGGGCGTGGTGACCCGTAGGCCGCCCTTGAACTCCGACTCGATGCCGAGCCGGTCGAGCATGGCGTTGATCTGCGGTCCCCCGCCGTGCACGACGACGGGCCGCAGCCCGACCTGCCGCAGGAACACCATGTCCTGCGCGAAGGCGGCCTTGAGCTCGGCGTCGATCATGGCGTTGCCGCCGTACTTGACCACGACGAGCGCGCCGGAGAACTCCTGCAGCCAGGGCAGGGCCTCGATGAGCACCTCGGCCTTCTGGTCGGGCCGCAGCCCGTTCACGATGTCGCTGCTCATGAGCTGTAGGCGCTGTTCTCGTGCACGTAGTCGTGCGTGAGGTCGTTGGTCCACAGCGTGATCTCGGCGTCGCCCGCGTGCAGGTCGATCGTGAACGTCACGTCGCGGGACGCGGCCATGTCGACCTTCGCCGGGTCCTCGTGGGCGCCGCCGGCCTTGCAGACCATGACGCCGTTGACGCTCACGTCGAGCTCGGCGGGGTCGTAGGGCGCGACGTCCTCGGGCACGGTGCCGACCTGGGACAGGATGCGGCCCCAGTTGGGGTCGTTGCCGAACACGGCGGCCTTGACCAGGTTGGACCGGCTCACCGCACGGGCGACGGCGAGGGCGGCGTCCTCGGTGGTGGCGTTGGTGACGGTGATCGCGATGTCGTGGGACGCGCCCTCGGCGTCGGCGACGAGCTGGCGGGCCAGGTCGGCGCAGATCTCCGTGACGGCCGCGGTGAGTGTCGCCAGGTCGGGCGTGACCCCGGAGGCGCCCGACGCCATGAGCACCACGGTGTCCGAGGTGGACATGGCGCCGTCGGAGTCGACGCGGTCGAAGGTGACGCGCGTGGCCGCCCGCAGGGCGGCGTCGGCGTCCGCGGCCGGGACGACGGCGTCCGTGGTCACCACGCACAGCATCGTCGCCAGGGCGGGGGCGAGCATGCCCGCACCCTTGGCCATGCCGCCCACCGTGAAGGTGCCCGACGGCGTCTCGACCGTGCGCGCCGCCGTCTTGGCGACGGTGTCGGTGGTCATGATCGCGGTGGCGGCGGCCTGCCCGGCGGCGTCGTCGGCCGCGAGCTCGCCGACGGCGACCGGCACGCCCGCGAGCAGCTTGTCCGCGGCGAGCCGCACACCGATCAGGCCGGTGGAGCCGACCAGCACGTCGATCGCACCGATGCCGAGCTCGTCGGCGACCTTCTCCGCGGTGGCGTGCGCGTCCTGGAACCCGCCCGGGCCCGTGCACACGTTCGCCCCGCCGGAGTTGAGCACGACGGCGCGGGCGGCGCCGTCCTTCACCGCCTGTCGCGACCACATGACCGGCGCGCCGACCACGCGGTTGCTCGTGAACACCGCGGCGGCGGCGAACTCGGGACCGTCGTTGACCACGAGCGCCAGGTCCGGCTTGCCGGAGGCCTTCAGGCCGGCGGTGACACCGGCGGCACGGAACCCTTGCGGGGAGGTCACCGTCATGGTGCGACTCCTTCGGTGATGAGGCCGGCGGTCTCCCGCAGGCCGAGGGCGAGGTTCATGGACTGGACCGCGGCGCCCGCGGTCCCCTTGACCAGGTTGTCGATGGCCGTGACCGTGACCACCCGGCGGGCGGCGGCGTCGACGGCGACCTGGACCAGGGCGGTGTTGGCGCCGAGCGTCATCGCGGTGCTCGGCCACTGCCCCTCGGGCAGCAGATGCACGAACGGCTCGTCGGCGTAGGCGGCCTCCCAGGCGGCGCGGACCTGCTCCGGGTCGGCGCCCTTGGCCAGCGGAGCCGTCGCCGTGGCGAGGATGCCGCGCGCCATCGGCACGAGGGTGGGCGTGAAGCTGATGGTCACCTCGGGCGCACCGGCGGCCCGCAGGTTCTGCTGGATCTCCGGGATGTGCCGGTGCGTGCCGCCCACCGCGTACGGCTGGACCGAACCGAGCGCCTCGCTCGCCAGGAGGTGCGGCTTGAGCGCCTTGCCCGCGCCCGAGTAGCCGTTGGCCAGCACCGCGACGATGTCGGTGGGCTCGACGACGCCCGCCGCGACCCCCGGCTGGAGGCCCAGGGTCACCGCGGTGACGTTGCAGCCGGGCACCGCGATGCGGCGCGCGCCGGGCAGCTTGTCGCGCTGGCGGGGGGCGGTGGCCAGGTCGGTCGTGGCCGGGCCGGTACCGGGCGTCTCCGCGTGGATCAGCTCGGGCATGCCGTACGGCCAGGTGCCCGCGTGGGTCGAGCCGTAGAACTGCTCCCAGTCGGCCGCGGACTCCAGCCGGTGGTCGGCGCCCAGGTCGATGACCAGCACGTCGTCGGGCAGCTGCGCGGCCACCTGGCCGGACGCGCCGTGCGGCAGGCCGAGCACCACGACGTCGTGGCCGGCGAGCGTGTCAGGCGTGGTGGGCTCCAGGATGCGGTGGGCGAGGCTGCGCAGGTGCGGCTGGACCTCGCCGAGGCTGGACCCGGCGCTCGCGTGCGCGGTCAGGGTGCCGATCTCGACGAAGGGATGGGCCGTGAGGAGGCGCAGGACCTCCCCACCCGCGTAGCCGGAAGCGCCCGCGACGGCGACTCGGATGAGCTGGCTGCTGGACATATTCGGCAGTGTACATAGTTATGCAGCGGCGGCGAAACCCGGGTGCCGGCGGCCGGAACACGGCCGACACCGTCGCAGAGCGGGTGAATCCATGACAGACCCGCCGCCAGCAAATACTCTTCGATGGCGCACGACCGGCCCCCTGTCCTGAGAGGACCACCCAACCCATGGTCAGCACGAACCGTCCGACAGCCGCACTCGGCACCATCGCCGCCCTGGCGTTCGTGCTGGCCGGATGCACCGGCGGCGACGAGCCCGCTTCCGACGGCCCTTCGGCGTCGGCCTCGCCGTCACCGACAGCGTCGCCGACACCGACTGACCCGGCTGAAGCTGCGGAGGCGGAACGCGTCGATGCTGCACTGAAGCGGTACGAGGAATACCGGGAGATCGACGAGAGACACCAGATAGCTGGTACCAATGGCTACGACGACGTTGCGATCTATCTCGGCGACTCCGAAATGCTCGCCAACGAGCGCACGAAATGGGAGTTCCTCGCCGAACGCGGATACAAGCTGGTGGGGCACCGGGCAGTGACAGCGTTGGTCGATTCCGAGTACGACGGCGACCCACTCGCGAACACCATCAGCGGCCACCGAGTGCGCCTGGATCTTTGCGTCGACGGGAGCGATGCATACACCGTCGACGCTGATGGCGACGTGGTTCCCGTATCCAACCCGGGCCCGAGCAAGGTGATCGTGGAGGCACTCATGCAGGGGCAGCCTGGCGAGCAGTGGGCGCTTCGTGAGCACAAGTCCACGAAGAAGGCGTGCTGACGTGAATCACACCCTCTGGACAGCCGCCGTCAGGTGTCTCTCGACTCTCTCCGTGGTCGCCCTCATGGCGCTATCCCTTGTATTCACCCAACCCGCCAGTGCCGACACGTCCGATGCACCCGGACAAGGGTCAGGAGACTGCATGTCAGACGACGGAGTCGGGTGGATCTGCGAGGGCGAGGATGGTGGGTCGCCCGGCGATTCGCTGCCCGGAGGCACGACTCCGGTCAAGGGTGACGGCGCAGAGCCGGTGTGCAAGGACGGCACGAGGACGGTTCCCTGCACGAACGATGACGGTGGTGTCTGGAACGGGCACTGCTACGCGAGCGTGGTGGACCCACCCCCGTCCAGGACCGACCCTGTCTGGGAGGGGCATGACGACGGCGTCATCATGACCTGCCTCCTGCGCAGCGGCGACTGCGACCAGTCCGCAGGAGATCACCTGCCCATCGCGGACTGCACGCGCCAGTGGTGGGCCCCGGTTGCCGAGGGCAGCATCAACGTCGAGCAGGTCGCCCGGGACGCCTTCGCCCGGGCCAACCCGGCCAAGATCCCCATCGGCATCGTCCCCGAGAACGAGCCCGGCAACGTCGGAGTCGTCGGGATGCCCGTCTGGATGTGGGTCCAGGACCCCGGCGAGCGCACCGTCGGGCCCCTGACTGCGACCGCCGAAGCGGGCAACGCGACCGTGACCTCGACCGGCCGGGTGGCGAGCATCGACTGGGACATGGGCGACGGGAAGACCATCACCTGCCAGGGCACCGGCACCCCCTACCAGGACAGCTACGGCACGAAGGACTCCCCCGACTGCGGGCACCGCTACACGGGCCAGGGCAACCCCTACACCGTCACCGCGACCTCGCACTGGGTCGTCGACTGGCACGGCGCCGGACAGTCGGGCACCTTCACCCTGGACCTCACCAACCAGACCCAGATCACGGTCGGCGAGGCGCAGGTCATCACGCAGTAGGAGCGGCTTGGCGATGGCTCAATGGGGGATCAACGTGGGGGACAAAGGCTGGTGGCCAGTGAGGTGACCGACGCGTCAGGGTTGATCGACCCGGACGTGTTCCCGTTCCGGTCCGGCGCGTTGTGGACGAGCCTGGACGACGTGTCGGAGAACGCGCGGTTCTCCCGGCAGACCGGTCAAACCGTTGGGCAGGCTTCTCACGACATGCACGCCGCGTGGGCCGGACTGCGGGAGCACTACCAAGCGCCCGAGGGCGAGGACCTCTACCACGCGATGGACCCGACCAAGAGGGCGGGCGACCGCGAGTGGGACGTCCTGAACCAGGCCGGCGGACTCCTGGACGCGTACGTGGAGGAACTGATGCCCGTGCGCCAGCTCCTGTCCGTGCTGGAGGCCGAGGCCGCGGAGTTCCGTTCACGGGTCACCGGCGGTGTCATGGTGACCGCTGAGGAAGTTGTCCTGGGCCTGTCGAGCCCCCTGATGGAAGCCGTCCTGAGTCCCGAGGCGTGGGGCCAGATGAGTCAGGCGGACTGGGAGAGGTTGAAGCATGAGGGCGGCAGGTTGCCGTGGACGCACCACCGCCCCTCGCTCGAACGCAACCGGACCCTGGTCGCGGATGCCACCAGGATGATGGAGCAGATCCGGCAGGCGGGGCAGGACCTCGCAAAGGGGCTGGACAACCTGGACTCAGGTGCACCTCTCGCTCCCGCACCCGGCCCCGTCGGGTCCGGTGTGTACGCAGCGGGCTTCCAGGCCCCGGGCATCCGGTGGCTGTTGCGCAGTCCGGCAGCACCGGATGTGTCAGCTTTCGCTCCCGGTGAGGACCTGCTGGGAGGCACGGCCGGCGAGGTCCGTGCCTGGTGGGACGCGCTCACCCCCGCCCAACGGTCCGCCCTGATCGCCGCGATGCCGCTGGTGATAGGAAACCTGAACGGCGTCCCGCTGAAGTACCGCGCTCAGGCCAACACGATCAGTCTCAAGGGCGAGATCGCGAGCATGCGTGCCGAGCAGGCCCGCATCGACCAGGAGATAGCCGCAACGCGGGCCCTACGGTTCGGTACGGGAGACAGCACACAGATCAACTCCGAGCTGGTCCGGCTGACCGAAGAGCGCGAGCGGCTGGACGAACCGATCCGGGAGTACGAGCACTACCTACACCTCGATCCGCCGCAGTACGAATACGACGAGAACGGTCTGGCAGTCGCTCGCACGGATGTGGAGGTCGTGGTGTTCGACCCGACCGTGCACGCGATCGCGACCTATCACGGCCGGTACGACCAGAACGGCGACGTCCCGGAGTACGTCGACAACCTCGCCGTCTACGTGCCGGGCACCAAGACCCGGATCGACCACTTCAACGGCGCCGACACCCGCGCCTACGACCTCTATGACGAAGCCAATGGGGACAAATTCGGACCAGGGCGGACGGCGGTAATAGCGTGGGCCGGCGGCAGGTTCCCTCAGTTCTCCCTCACCCAGCCGGCCGACGCGGCTCTTGCGAGCTATTCGGAGGACCTGGGACCCAAGCTGCGCGACTTCGTCGGGGCTGTGGACACACATCCGCAGGCGTCGACACTGACCGTCACCGGGCACTCCTACGGCGGGGCAGTGGTCGGTAAGGCCGAAGCGGCAGGGCTGGCGGCGGACCAGGTGCTGTACGTGGCCGGCGCCGGGATCGGCAACGGGACCGGCGCTGTGACCGACTTCCCCGAGACCGGGGACATTCCCCACTTCTCGATGATGGCGCGCAACGACCCCGTCGTCGGCCGCATCCAGGGGATGGAGGCAGGCGGACTGGGGCATGGCGCCTCGCCGCTGACCGACCCGGACGTGAAACGACTGGAGACCGGGTTCGTCGAGGCAGACCGCCCGGAAAGCGGCACTATCGAATCGACCGACGAACCCCATTCGGACGTGTACACCCGCGGATCCACGGCGTTCAACAACATGATCGGCGTCATCACTCGGACCCAGGTCGAATTGTTCGCCCCCGACCGGGGCATCGCACACTGGTATGGGATAGAGAAGGTCACCGGCATTGAACACCCCGGCTATCAGGCCGACATCATCAACCTGTCCCAGACAGAACCCGACCCGGAAGGACACCGATGAAACGCTGCGGCACAACCCGTCGCACGGCAGCCGTGGCAGTGTGGCTGACCGTAGTTTTGACTCTGAGCACCGCGTGTGGCCCGAGGAGTGACGTGACGATCGAAGAGTACGAGGCCCGGTCCGAACAGATCGCGGAGCGGCTGCTGGTGACCATCGAGGACGTGGACCGCTACCAGGACGACATCATCGCCAGTGAGAACCGGTTCAACAACGCCGAGAGCCACGACCTGGAGGACCACCCCTGGCAGTACTGGCAATGGCGCGGGGCCGTCACACTCGCCGCCGACGCGGAGATCACCCCCGAACAGGCGGCCGACCGCATGGCAGCCGTGCTGGAGGACGAAGGATGGATCGCCCGCGAACCTAGTCGAAGCGAGACAGGCGGCGAGTACTCGTACGACCTACCCGACAGCCAAGAGCAAGAGCGCGACTGGTACGTAGGAATCGGCTTCGCACTGAGGGAGCCGCCCGCACCCCAGAACGTCAGCATCACGATCGTCAGCCCCGCCACCGACCGAACCGCTGCCGACTCGTGACCCGATACCGGATAGCGCCCGACCTGGCCGACAAGACGCTGCAGCGGGCCAGTCGGCACATCGACGCGCTGCACTCGGCCGCGCAGCAGGTCGCCGCACGCAGCGACGGCACGGGCGTCAGCGGCGACCCCGTCGTCGTACGTGCCGTGGCCGGGTTCTACGTGCTCCGGGAACGACGCATACGAGATCTGGCCGCTCGGGCGACCGCAGCCGTCGACGGCGCGAAGCAGGCAGTCCGCGCCTACGACGGCGCTGACGAGAAGATGGCCACCGAGCAGCGACGGGCCGGGGACGGCACCGCCTAGGCTCACGCCCGGCCGATTGCCCGCGACGTAGGCTCGGCCCATGCACGCAGTCGTAGCCCGTGAGGCGGGCGGCCCCGAGGTCCTGCAGTACACCGAGCTCCCCGACCCCACGCCGGGACCAGGGCAGCTCCTGGTCCGCGTCGCCGCGGTGGGCGTGAACTTCATCGACACCTACAAGCGCGCGGGCGTGTACCCGATGCAGTACCCGCACGTGGTGGGCGCCGAGGGTTCCGGCACCGTGGAGGCGCTGGGCGACGACGTCACCGGCTTCGCCGTCGGCGACCGCGTGGCCTGGCACGACGGGCCGGGCTCCTACGCTGAGCTCGTCGCCGTGGACGCCGCCGGCGTCGTGCACGTGCCCGAGGGGCTCGACCTGACCACCGCCGCCGCGCTGCCCCTGCAGGGCATCACCGCGCACTACCTGGTGCGGTCCACGTTCGAGGTGCAGCCCGGGCACGACGTGCTGCTGCACGCGGGCGCGGGCGGCGTCGGGCTGCTGGCCACGCAACTCGCCGTGGCACGCGGCGGACGCGTGATCACCACGGTCTCGACGCCGGAGAAGGCGGCGCTGTCCGCCGCGGCCGGCGCCGCGCACACCATCGACTACGCCGCGATGTCCGACATCACCACCGAGCTGCCCGCCCTCGTGCGCGAGCTCACCGACGGCCAGGGCGTGCACGTCGTGTACGACGGCGTGGGGCGCACCACCTTCGAGGCGTCGCTCGCCTCGCTGCGCCCGCGCGGCATGCTCGTCCTGTTCGGCGGCGCGTCGGGCCAGGTGCCGCCGTTCGACCCGCAGCGGCTCAACAAGGGCGGCTCGCTGTTCCTGACCCGGCCCACCATCGCGCACTACACGCTCACGCGCGGCGAGGTCGAGTGGCGCACCTCGGAGGTGCTCTCGTCCGCGGCGTCCGGCGACCTGGACGTCCGCATCGGGGCCACCTACTCCCTGGCCGACGCCGCCGAGGCGCACCAGGCGCTGGAGTCCCGGGCTACGACGGGCAAGGTGCTGCTGGTTCCCTGAGCCCGGGTCGGGCCGGGCGGCTGGTGAGATCGGTCGGTTGTAATGAGACCGGTCCATTGATGGACCGGTCTCATTACAGCCGACCGAACTCATGGGCGACGACGCTGGCAGTGCGCGGTGCTGCCTGCAGGTGGCTCTGGTCGGCAGTATGCAGTGGGTCGACAGTTGCTTTGACGGCGGCAGCGCGCAGGGGGTCGGCAGTTTGCAGTGGGGTCGGCAGTTTGCTTTGAGGTCGGCACAGGCCTGTGCCGACCTCAAAGC
>NZ_JBHVEG010000084.1:0-26685 GCF_042802395.1 Promicromonospora sp. NPDC057488 | reverse complement strand
CTCCGGCACCAGGCCGGAGAGGGCGACGTCGGTCATGTCGTCTGCCACGAGGCGTGAGCCTACCGGCGACGCCTGGGCTGAGCAGACTGCCCCTGGTGGTGACCCGGGACGAGCTGGGCCGAACCGGACGCGGCGGCGGCCAGCTCGCCCTCGTCCGCGCCCTCGGCCACGAGGCCGGCCCGCAGGTCCATGACCTTCTTGGTGTGCTCGGCGATCTTGGGCTCGCGCTCCCGCAGCGTCACGTCAAGCGGCGTCGCGAAGAAGAGCGACGACAGCGCGCCGGCCGCGATACCGACGAACAGCGACAGCGAGATGTCCTTCAGCGTGCCGGCCCCCAGCAGGAAGCCACCGACGAAGAGGATGCCCGCGACCGGCAGCAGGGCCACCACGGAGGTGTTGATGGACCGGACCAGGGTCTGGTTCACCGCGAGGTTGGCCCGCTCGGCGTAGGTGCTGCGCGTCTGCTCGGTCACCGCGGTGGTGTTCTCGCGCACCTTGTCGAACACGACCATCTTGTCGTACAGCGAGAAGCCGAGGATGGTCAGGAAGCCGATGATCGTCGACGGCGTGACCTCCCAGCCGATGACCGCGTACACGCCGGCCGAGACCAGCACGTCGGTGAGCATCGCCACGATGGCCGCCACGGACATCCGCCAGGCGCGGAAGTAGATCGCCATGAAGACCGCGGCCGCCAGCACGAACGCGACGGTGCCCCACAGGGCCCGCATGCTCACGGACTGGCCCCAGGTCGGGCCGATGAAGTTCGACGTGACCTCGCTGACGTCGACGCCGTAGGCGTCGGCGAGAGCCTGGCCGACCTGGTCGGTCTGCTCGTTGTCGAGCTGCGAGACCTGCACGCGGACGGCGTTGGCGCCGACCTGGCTGACGTGCGGCTCCTCGCCCGGGGCGACGGTGGCCACCGCCTCGATCGCGACGTCCTCGTCCGTGGTGGACGTGCCCGAGACGGTGAACTCCGACCCGCCGCGGAAGTCGATGCCGAGGTTCAGGCCCTGGAGGCCCAGCACCAGGATCGACGCCACGGAGAACAGCGCGACGATCGAGTACCAGAGCCTGCGCCTCTGGACGATCGGGTACGACTTGCGACCCGTGTAGAGGTCGTTACCCCACTGAGCAAAGCCACCCCGCGCCATCAGTGCTTCTCCTCGTTCTGAGCCGGCTGGGTCGTCTCTGCGGACCCCGCGGCAGCCTTGCGCTCGGCGGCACGCCGCTCGGCGATCGTCATCCTGCGGCCGTCGTCGGCGGTGCGCGGGGCGGGGGTCACGGACTGCGCCGTGACCAGCTCACGCTCCGGCACGGGCGCGCCGTCGTCGGGGGCGTCCGACACCTCGGCCGACGGGGCCGAGATCCGGCCGGCGCCCCGGTACCGCGGCGTCACCTCGATCCGGTCGGCGGACAGGCCGGAGGCCTTGTGCCCGTCGCGGAAGAACGGCACCTTGGCGAGCAGCTCCATGACCGGGTGCGTGAACCAGATGACCACCATGACGTCGATGATCGTGGTCAGACCCAGGGTGAACGCGAAGCCGCGCACACCGCCGACGGTCATGAAGTACAGGATGACGGCCGACAGCAGGTTGACCGCCTTGGCGGCGTAGATCGTGCGGCGGGCACGCACCCAGCCGCGCTGCACCGCCAGGCGCAGGGACCTGCCGTCACGTAGCTCGTCCCGGATACGTTCGAAGTACACGATGAACGAGTCGGCGGTGAAGCCGATGGCCACGATCAGACCGGCGACACCCGGCAGGGACAGGCGGTAGCCCATGCCCCAGCTGAGCAGCGCGATCACCACGTAGGTCATGGCGGCGGCCACGACCAGCGAGGCCACGGTGAGCAGGCCGAGCGTGCGGTACTGGAACAGCGAGTACACGACGACCAGGGCCAGGCCGATCAGACCGGCGAACAGACCGCGCTGCAGCTGCTCGGAACCGAGCGTCGCGGAGATCTGGTTCTGCCCGTCGACCTGGAAGGTCAGGGGCAGGGAGCCGAAGTTGAGCTGGTTGGCCAGCGTGGCGGCCGACTGCTGCGTGAACGAGCCCGAGATCTCCGGGCGACCGTCCGTGATGACGACGCCGGGGCTAAGCGAGGGCGCCGAGATGACGAGGCCGTCCAGGGTGATCGCGAACTGGTTGCGCGGGCTCTCGAGCGTGTTCAGTCGCGTCGTCGACTCCCGGAAGAGCTTGGTCCCCTCGCTGTCGAGGTCGAGCTGCACCGCCCACTCGTTCGTGACGGTGCCGTTCGCGCCCGACCGCAGGCCCGAGCTCGCGCTCGAGATCGCGGTGCCGTCCACCTCGACGGGGCCGAGGATGTACTTGGCCGCGCCCGTGGCGTCACACGTCACGAGCGGCAGCTCCGGACGGTCGCCGCCACCACCCTCGAGGTTCTTCGGGTCGGTGCAGTCCAGCTCGTCGAACCGGGCCTGGACCGACGGCGTGATCTGCGCCAGGTCCGAGGGGTCCGTCGCGGCCTCGACCGCCTTCTGCTGCTCGGCGATCTCTTCCTTGGTCAGCTGGCCCGCGGCGGCCGCGTCCTCCTCGGCGTTCGCACCGTCAGCCTGGGCGCCGTCGCCCTCGCCGTCCGCCGAGGCAGACGCCGACGGGCTGGCCGAGGGCTGCACCGTCGGGGTCGGGTTGCCGATCGTCAGGACCGGGCGGAACTTCATCTGCGCGGCCTTCGAGATCAGCGCGACGGTCTCGTCGTCCACCTGACCCGGGATCTCGACCACGATCTGGTTGTCGCCCTGGCTCGAGATCTCGGCCTCGGTGACGCCGTTGGCGTCCACCCGCTGCCGGATCACGCCGATGGCCTCTTCCATGGCCTCGGGGGTGATCTCGGAGCCGTCGGAGGTCACCGCCTTCAGGAGGACCTGGGTGCCGCCCTGGAGGTCGAGGGCCAGACCGGGTGCAAGGCTCGCGCCGTCCGGGTTGTCGCTCGACTTGCCGTCGAGCTGCCAACCTGCCAAGAGGGCGCCGAAGGGCAGCAGGATCGTCAGGATCGTGAGGAGCACGATCGTGCGAACCGGCCGCGAGCGCCGGGTGTCAGTCGCCAACGTCAGTCTCTTCTCGTGTGCGCGCCGGGGTACGTCCGGCGCGGGTAAGGCGCCGCCCGGGGTCGCCGGACGGCGCAGCCGTCACTTGCCGTCTGCGTCGGCGTCCCGTCGCTGCTGCTCCCGGTACTCGCGCTGGGCGGTGTCGAGGCTGGACAGGTCGTCGGGGACGTCGGTCGCGTCGGGGCTGATCGTACTTCCCGTTTCGCTCTTTGCTGTGACGTCGGACTCATCCGCCGTGATGTCGGTGTCCTCGTCGTCGGCGACGGGCTCCTCGACCTTCTTGGAGATGGCGGCGCGGAGCCAGGTGGTCTGGCTGCCCGGGACGGACTCGATGGTCACCTGGTCGGCCGACTCGTCGACGTCGACGACGGTCCCGATCATCCCGGAGGCGGTCATGACCTTGGTGCCGACCGTGAGGGTGTTCCGGAACTCCGCCGCCGCGCGCTGCTGCTTGCGGGTGCGGGAGGACATGAAGAACATCGCCACGAGGAGGATCGCGACGAGAATAAACATTTCCACGGTGAGGTCCCTGTTCGATTGCTGTGTCGGATGTGCTGCGCACGTTCGGTGGCGCAAGTACGACGAGGATCCAACCCAGTGTAGTGCTCGGGCGCGGATCCTCGGGTTCCCCACGGTTGGGGCACCACCTGGACAACGTCAGGGGGCGGTCAAAGTTCCCGGGCCGCCGGTTCCGGGTGGTGTGAGCCCCAGGTGCTCCCAGGCGGCGAGCGTCGCGACGCGGCCCCGCGGGGTGCGGCCGACCAGGCCCTCGCGGACGAGGTAGGGTTCGGCGACGGTCTCGACGGTCTCGGCCTCCTCCCCCACGGTCATCGCGAGGGTGGACAGGCCCACCGGCCCGCCGCCGAACCGCGTGCACAGCGCGGTGAGCACGGCGCGGTCGAGGCGGTCCAGGCCGATCGGGTCGACCTCGTAGACCTCCAGGGCCGACTTGGCGGCGTGCAGGTCGAGCCGGCCGTCGCCGCGCACCTGCGCCCAGTCGCGCACGCGGCGCAGCAGGCGGTTGGCGATGCGGGGCGTGCCGCGGGAGCGGCCGGCGATCTCGTGGGCGGCGGCATGGTCCAGGTGCACGCCGAGCAGCCCGGAGGAGCGCAGGATGACGCGCTCCAGCTCCTGGGGCGAGTAGTAGTCCATGTGCCCGGTGAACCCGAAGCGGTCGCGCAGCGGGGCGGGCAGCAGGCCGGAGCGGGTGGTGGCGCCGACCACGGTGAACCGGGGCAGGGCGAGCGGGATCGCGGAGGCGCCCGCGCCCTTGCCGACCACGACGTCGACCCGGAAGTCCTCCATGGCGACGTACAGCAGCTCCTCGGCGGGGCGCGCCAGGCGGTGGATCTCGTCGATGAACAGCACGTCGCCCTCCTCCAGGGAGGACAGGACGGCGGCGAGGTCGCCCGCGTGCTGGATGGCGGGTCCGCTGGTCAGGCGCAGGTGCGACTCCAGCTCGCCGGAGATGATCATCGCCAGCGTGGTCTTGCCCAGGCCGGGCGGGCCGGACAGGAGCACGTGGTCGGGCGGGTTGCCGCGCGCGATCGCGGCCTGCAGCACCAGGGAGAGCTGGTCGCGCACGACCTGCTGCCCCACGAAGTCGTCGAGCCGCTTGGGCCGCAGGGCGGCCTCGGCGGCGCGCTCGATCTCGTCGGCGCTGGGCGCGACGATCCGTCCCCCGCCCTCCCTCTCGGTGGAGACCTCAGCCACGGTGGCCTCCCAGCAGGCGCAGCGCGGCGCGCAGCGTCGAGGCGACCTCGTCCGCTGCCACGGCGTCGGCGCCCGCCTCGGCGAGCACCTTGGCCACGGCGTCGTCGGCCTGCTTGGCGGGCCAGCCGAGGCCCGCCAGGGCCTCCACGACGCGCTCGGAGTGGTCGGTGGCGCCCGGGGCCGCGGTGGGGGCGGCCTCGGCCACGCCGGTGCCCGACGGCGGGCCCAGCCGGTCACCGAGCTCGAGCACGATGCGCTGCGCGCCCTTGCGGCCGATGCCCGGCACGCGGGTCAGGGCGGCCAGGTCCTCGCCGGCGACGGCGCGGCGCAGGGCGTCGGGGGTGTGCACCGCGAGCATCGCGAGCGCCAGGCGCGGCCCGACGCCGGACACGGTCTGCACCACCTCGAACACGTCGCGCTCGTCGGGCTCGGCGAACCCGTACAGGGTCATCGAGTCCTCGCGGACCACCATGCTCGTGGCGACGCCGGCGCGCTCGCCGACCCGCAGCCCGGCCAGCGTCGTGGGCGTGGCGTGCACCAGGTAGCCGACGCCGCCGACGTCGACCACCGCACGGTCCAGACCTACGTAGGCCACGGTCCCCGTCAGCGAGGCGATCACGGGCTCCCCCTCCTATCGAACGTTCGTGCGAGGAGCCTAACAAGCGAGAGGGGCCCGCCGGGGAGGCACGCCGTCAGCGGCGGGGGCGCTGCTTGGCGGCCTGCTCGGCCGCTGCCCACGCGCGCTGGGCGGGCGTGAGCTCGTGCCGGTCGCCGCCCTGCAGGGCCCCGGCGGGCCGCCACAGGTGGCAGACGGCGAGGGCGAGCGCGTCGGCGGCGTCGGCGGGCCGCGGTGCCTCGTCGAGGTCGAGGATGCGGGTGATCATCGTCGTCACCTGCGCCTTGTCGGCGCGGCCCGAACCGGTCACCGCCGCCTTGACCTCCGACGGCGTGTGGAGCGCGACGGGGACGCCGCGGCGGGCCGCGCCCAGCATGGCCAGGCCCGCCGCCTGGGCGGTCCCCATCACCGTGCCGACGTTGTGCTGCGCGAAGACCCGCTCGACGGCCACGACGTCGGGGACGTGCTCGTCGAGCCACGCGTCGAGCCCCTCCGCGATCTTGAGCAGCCGCAGGTCGGTCGACAGGTCCGGCTCCGAGCGGATCACCCCGACCGCGACCATCCTGGCCCGCCGTCCGGGCAGCGAGTCGACGACGCCCACGCCGCACCTGGTCAGACCGGGATCAACACCGAGAACGCGCACGAAGAAACCCTCTCACGTGCGGGTTCCTTCCCTGCGCGGACGCGGCCGGGGGTGGGTGCTACTCCTCCTCGTCGAGCGCCGCCATGACCTCGTCGCTCGCGTCGAAGTTGGCGTAGACGTTCTGCACGTCGTCGCTGTCCTCCAGCGCGTCGATGAGGCGCATGATCTTGCGGGCGCCCTCGACGTCCACCTCCACCTGCATGGACGGGTGGAAGATCACGTCGGCCGAGTCGTACTCGATGCCGGCCTCCTGGATGGCCGTACGCACGGACACCAGGTCGGTCGCCTCGGTGAGGACCTCGACGACCTCGCCCTGGTCGGTGACGTCCTCGGCGCCGGCGTCGAGCGCGGCGAGCATGACCTCGTCCTCGCCCACGCCGTCGGCCTTCGGCACCACGATCAGGCCCTTGCGGGAGAACAGGTACGACACCGAGCCCGGGTCGGCGAGGTTGCCGCCGTTGCGGGAGAACGCCAGGCGCACCTCGGAGGCCGCGCGGTTCTTGTTGTCGGTGAGGCACTCGACCAGGACGGCGATGCCGTTCGTGCCGTAGCCCTCGTACATGATCGTCTGGTAGTCGACGGCGTCGGCGCCCTCGCCCGAACCACGCTTCAGCGCGCGGTCGATGTTGTCGTTGGGGACCGACGACTTCTTCGCCTTCTGGACCGCGTCGAACAGCGTCGGGTTACCGGCGAGATCGCCGCCACCCGTCCGCGCCGCGACCTCGATGTTCTTGATCAGCTTCGCGAAGAGCTTGCCGCGCTTGGCGTCGATCGCGGCCTTCTTGTGCTTGGTCGTGGCCCACTTGGAGTGACCTGACATGCCTCTACCTGACTCCTTGCTTTTTGACGGCTCTTATCAATTGCTGTGGAACGGCGGCGAGGGTGCCGCTCAGCCGCCCGCGACCATGCTGACGAACAGCCCGTGCACGCGCGCGTCCCCCGTGATCTCGGGGTGGAAGGCGGTGGCGAGCAGCGACCCCTGCCGTGCTGCGACAATCCTACCGGCGGCCGCCACAGGACGGCCTTGCGTATCCACAGCCGGGATGCGGGACAGCACCTCGACCTGGGGCCCGGCCTCCTCGATCCAGGGGGCGCGGATGAACGCGGTCCGCACCGGCCCGCCGTCGACGTCGGAGATCCCCGCGAAGTCGAGGTCGGTCTCGAACGAGTCGACCTGCCGCCCGAAGGCGTTGCGCCGCACGACCACGTCCATGCCGCCGACGGTCTGCTGGTCGGCGGTCCCGTCCAGGATGCGGTCGGCGAGCAGGATCATCCCCGCGCACGAGCCGTACACCGGCAGGCCCTCCTTGATCCGGGCCTGCAGCAGGTCGCGCAGCTCGAAGATGCGCAGCAGCTTGTCGATGGTCGTCGACTCCCCGCCGGGCAGGACGAGCCCGTCCACGGCCGCCAGCTCCGCCGGCCGGCGTACGGTGACGCCGCGCGCGCCTACGGACTCGAGGGCTGCCAGGTGCTCTCGGACGTCTCCCTGCAGGGCCAGGACGCCGATGGTCGGATCGCTCACAACCGTTCATTCTACGGCGGCGGCCGACCGACCTGGGACGTCGTCGACTGTGCCCAGCAGGAAAAACAGGGGCAGACGGACGACCCGCGCCCCGTCGGCCCGCTCCTCTACGGCATCAGATCAGCCCAGTCAGCCGGGAATCCCATGTCGGCGAGCGTCACCACACCGTCCGAAGGGAAGCCGGAGAGCAGGCTCACCAGCTCGGCCTTCCAGGCGCCGTCCATGGAGACCTTGTCCATCAGGAAGCACAGCACCATCAGCGCTGGATAGAACCGGGCGCGATCACGGTGCTCAAGCCCGGCAAGATGCTTGAGTCCCTTGATTCCCTGGAGCGCCGAGACACGCACCGTGTCCGTGAAGTGCCGGTTCCAGAGCCGCGCATGGTGAGCACAGGTGTTCCGGGCGATGTTCAGGGTTCTCAGCCAGTTGGCGAGGACCGCCCCGTCGCCGGCACCGGTCCGATCGACGACGTCGAGCTGGCGAGCGATCTCGTCACGGTCGCGCCTCTTGAGTCCCTGGAAGAGCACCGAGAGTGCGCCGAAGTCCACGACCTCCAGAGCCGCCCAGATCGGCAGATCGCCGCCGTACTTCCGGCCGTAGTGCGCCACGTACTCCTCGGACGAGCGGGCCTGGTGCGCTCGAAGCTTGGCCACCCAGCTCGCGTGCCTCGACGGCCGGCCCTGACCGGACGCGGAGAAGCGCGCCTCGAGCTGCCGGGGATCGAGGTGTGCGAACGGCCCACGACGACCCAGGGCATCGGTCACCTTCACGCGGATCGCCACCTCGACCCGCTCGACGGCGTCCATCGTCAGAAGCTTGAGCCGACGATCGAACTCGTACACGCGGAGCACCTGGTTCAGGTCGGTGCCCGGGCCGACGTCGGCGGTGCGCACAGGGCGGCCATGAAGGGACGAAGAGGCCTGGTCGATGGCGCGGTAGGGGTACCAGTAGCCACTGAGGCGGTGATAGCCGATCTGGCCCAGTGCGAACACGCACGACGCGTCGTCGAGCCGCATGCCGCGTCGTCTCAGCAATGCTTCCTGCTGAGGGATCGACAGGTGTGGCTTCAGGTACTGGGACATGGCGCTTCCTCGAGGTGTGCGGCCGGTTGAGGCCATGAGCAGTCGCAGGGACCTGGAAGATCCCGCTCACTGGCTCCCGAGGATAGGAGCGCCTCCGCAAATCCTCTAGGCGAAAGCGTGATAGCCGAGCATGAAGACAAATGAAGACCGGCCCGTGATCGCTGGGCGATCAGAGGAGCCGGTCGTGTTGCTTGAATCCTACGGGGGGCTCGGGCCCGACGCAACGCGCCTGCGGCCCGGGCAGCCTCAGTCGTCGAACTGTTCGCCCAGGTGCCGCACCTGGCCGTCCCACCCGGCCACGAGGTGGTCGACGACGTCGGGCAGCTCCGGCGGGAACACTTCCAGCGGCTGCGCGCGGAGCTGCGCCGCCGTGAGCCAGCCCATCTCGTCGAGCAGCTCGCGCTCGGCGTCGGTCCAGCCGTCGGCGGTCACCTCGACCGCGTCCGGGATGCGCGCGAGGTAGAACACCTCGTGCTGCCGGCACGTCTCGGCGAAGAAGTCGAAGATGCCCGTGCGGGTGAGCACCGGTCCCACCAGGTCGCCCGCGGCGAGCTGGATGCCCACCTCCTCGCGGGTCTCGCGCAGCGCCGCCTGCACGGGCGTCTCCCCCGCGTCGATGCCGCCGCCCACCGTGAACCACCAGGACCGTTCCGGCTGGTTGACGTCGTGCCCGCGCATCACGAGCACCCGGCCGGCGTCGTCCATCAGGATGACGCGGGCCGCCGAGCGCTCGCGGACGCCGTCCGGCCCCGGCACCCAGTCGTCCCCGAGGGACGTAGTGCCGGGCCCGACCTCCGGCGGCACGGCGGGCCGGTGCTGGTCGGCGGTCTCCGGCGGGAACCCGGTCATGCGGCCTCCTGGTGCTGGGGCGTGCTGGGACGTGCTGGGCGTTCGGACCGGACGTCCGTGGCGGACCGGCCGGTGCCCACAAACTACCTCCCGCACCCGTCAGCGCAGCGCCGTCACGACCTGGCGCCGCAGGAGGTCCAGCCGGATCTCCCGCGCCCGGGTCATGTGCGCGGACGCGAGCGCCCGGGCCGCGGCCGCGTCCCGCCGGCGGACGGCGTCGATGAGCGCCGCGTGCTCGTCGAGCGCCTCCGCCCAGCGTCCCGGCACCGACAGCGTGGAGTGCGGCGTGCGGACCAGGTGCACGGTGAGGCGGCGCAGGATGTCCTGCAGCACGGGGTTGTGGGTCGCCGTCCAGATCGCCTCGTGGAACTCGATGTTGGTCAGCGCCCGCGCGGCGTCGTCGGGGTCCGTCAGCGAGCGGTCCCGCTCCAGCAGGGACTCGAGGCGCAGGAGGTCGGCCTCGGTGCGGCTCTCGGCCGCCTCGGCGGCCGTCTCGCCCTCCAGCAGGATCCGGACGTTGTAGATCTGGATCACCTCGTCCGCCTCGACCGCGCGCACCACGAGCCCCCGGGACGACGACGTCAGCAGCCGGTCGTGCTCGAGCCGGCTCAGCGCCTCCCGCACGGGCGTGCGCGAGACGCCGAACCGCTCGGCCACCGCCACCTCGCGCACGGGGTCGCCGGGCCGGAGGGTCCCGTCCTGGATGTCGGCGCGCAGGCCGTCGTAGATCGCCGAGGCGTCCACCTTGCCGCGCTGCTCCTTGGCCACCGCCGTTCCTCCCGCTCTGCTCGACGAACTGCCCTGCCGACACCCACGACGCCCCGGCTCAGGCGAGCCGGCCCGCCCGCCGCCCGAAGACGGCGCCCGACACGAGGCCGGTGCCACCCGGGTAGTTCCCGCTGAACAGGCCGCCGAGCATCTCACCGCACACGAACAGCCCGTCGATCGGTGCACCCGATTCTCTCAGGACGCGCCCGTCCGTGTCGGCCCGGAGACCGCCGAAGGTGAAGGTGATCCCGCAGGTCACAGGGAACGCATAGTACGGGGCCGTCTCCAGCGGGACCGACCAGTTGCTCTTCGGCGGCTCGACGTCCGCGCGGCGCCCGTCCTTGACGGCCGCGTCGAAGGGCACCGACCGGTCGATGCCGGCGTTGAACCCGGCCACGGTCGCGGCCAGGGCCGCCTCGTCGATGCCGAGCACGACGGCCAGCTTCTCGACGCTGTCGGCGGTCACCACGGTGGTGCCGGCGGCGTCGTACTCCTCCGCCCGCAGCATCGGCCGCGTGGTCGCGTCGAAGATCTGGTAGGCGAGCCCGCCGGGCTGGGCGAGGATCCGCGCGCCGTACTTCGCGTAGGTGTAGTTGCGGTAGTCGGCACCCTCGTCGAGGAACCGCCGGCCCTCCCGGTTGACGACGACGCCGAGCGGGTACCCGCCGCGCGTGAGCTGGTTGGTCACGGCGCGGTCGCCCACGTCGTCGGCGCCCGCGTCCCAGGCCACGGAGTGGCACGTCGACCAGTCGCCGTAGGCCTGGGCGCCGATCGCGAGCGCCGCGCGCAGCATGTCGCCGGTGTTCAGCGGGGTGCCGCGGACCTTGGCCCGCTGCCAGCCCTCACCGAGGTGCTCGCGCCGCATGTCGGCGTCGGCCTCGAAGCCGCCCGCCGCGAGGATGACGGACTCGGCGCGCAGCTCGGCGGGCGCGCCGTCGGCGTCCGTGTAGCGCAGACCGACGACGCGGTCGCCGTCGGTCACGAGGCCGGTGGCGGCGCAGCCGTAGCGCACCTCGACGCCGGCCGCGGCCGCCGCCGCCTCGTGCTGCTCGACGAGCCCCTTGCCGCCGCCCGTGCTGCCGATGGCGAGGCCGCCCCAGAACACGTAGCGGCCCGCGTCGTCCCCGCGCTCGCTGAGGTAGGCCTGCCGCTCGTACATGAGGCGGAAGCGCAGGCCGTGGCCCTTGAGCCAGCGCATCGTGTCCTCGCTGTCGTCGACGAGCCGAGCGGTGAGGTCGGGGTCGTTGGCGCCGCCGGTCACGCGGGCCATGTCGGACAGGTAGTCCTCGCGCGTGTAGGGCGGCAGCGTCGAGGCGTCGAGCCGCTCGTCGTCGTCCACGAGGTCCCGCACGGAGGCGACGTCGCCGTGCGTCACCCGCATCGCCCCGGCGGTGTAGAAGGAGTTGCCGCCGTGCTCGCCGCGGACGCCCTTCTCCAGCAGGAGCACCCGCCGTCCCCGCTCGGCCGCGGACAGCGCCGCGCTGTGCCCCGCGTTGCCTCCGCCGACCACGACGACGTCGTACGAATCCATCTGCTCCGGCATGCGTGCTCCTCGCACTCTGAGGGCGGCCTTGCGCCCACCCACGGTTGTGCTCGGCAGAATACGTCTGTATACAAAGGCATGCAAGGTTGTGATCATCGTCGTTCCCGACCATGGAGAAGGTCTCTCATGCCCGCACCACCCGCACCGGACGAGGAGCGCGCAGCGCCGTCCGAGCCGCGTCCCCGCCGCTCCCGCGGCCCCCTCCCGTACGTCGCCGCCGCCGTCCTGGCCGCGGTGCTCGTGACCGTCACCGCCCTGCGCGGCGGCACGTCCGACGTCGCCGACGAGGCGCTGGGCGACCAGCAGCTCAAGATCATGGCGCCCGCTGACCCCGGCGGCGGCTGGGACCAGACCTCCCGCGCGATGCAGGCGGCGCTGAAGGAGCTGGCCGGCCGCACCGAGGTCTACAACGTCGGCGGCGCGGGCGGCACGATCGGGCTGAGCCAGTTCGCCCAGCTCGACGGCCAGAGCCACCAGCTGATGACCACCGGGCTGATCATGGTCGGCGCCGTCGCCGCCAACGGCTCGGCCAACACGCTCGACGACGTCACTCCCCTGGCCCGGCTCACCACGGACAGCCAGGTGATCGTGGTCCCCGCGGCCTCCGACATCGAGACGATGGCGGACCTGGCCGACCGGATGCGCGACCGGCTCCCGTCCGTCTCGTTCGCCGGCGGTTCGGCCGGCGGCACCGAGCAGATCCTCGCGGGGCTCGTCGCCAAGGACCTCGGCCTGGACCCCGGCGACGTCAACTACATCGCGCACTCCGGGGGTGGCGAGGCCGTCGCGACGCTGCTGTCCGGCAGCGCCGTCGCGGGAATCTCCGGGATCTCCGAGATCAAGGCGCAGATCGACGCCGGGCAGATGCGGCCCCTGGCGGTCTCCAGCGCCGAGCGGGTGGAGCTGCTGCCCGACGTGCCGACGCTGCGCGAGTCCGGCATCGACGTCGAGCTCACGAACTGGCGCGGCGTCGTCGCGCCGGCAGGCATCACCACCGAGCAGGAACAGGCACTGGAGGACCTCGTGATGGCCATGACCGAGACCGACGAGTGGCAGGCCACCGTCGAGCGCGAGGGCTGGGGCGACGTCGCCCTGGCCGGCCCCGAGTTCGAGGAGTTCCTCGACGACGAGATCGTGCGCACCACGCAGATCATCGACGAGCTCGGCCTGAGCGGTGCCCGATGACGGGCGGCACCGACCAGCGCGGCACCGATCAGCGGCGCACCGCCCTGGCGACCGTCATCCTCGGCGGGCTCATGGTCGTGCTCGGCCTCGTCGTCCTCGTGCAGGCGCTGCGGCTCGACAACGGCGGCCACGCGATCGGCCCGGCCACGATGCCGTGGGTGATCAGCGCGCTGCTCGTCGTCGTCGGCGGGCTGCTGGCGTTCCGCGCGGCGCGCGACCTCGGCGCCTGGCGCACCCACCCGCAGACCTCGCCGCAGGACTGGAAGCGCGTCGGCGTGCTCCTGGCCGTGCTGGTCGCGTTCGCGGTCGTTACCCCCTACCTGGGCTACGTCGTCTCGGCCACCCTGCTCTTCGGCACCGTCGCCGTCGTCCTCGGGGCACCGGCGCGGCTCCGCTCGTACGCCTACGGCTGGTGCGTGGCGGTGGTCGTGTTCCTCGTCTTCGACGTGGTCATCGGCATCTCGCTGCCCGCCGGCCCGTGGGGCTTCTAGGAAAGGCCGGACATGGACTCCTTCAACCTGCTGCTGGACGGCTTCGCCGCCGCGGCCACCCCCGCCAACCTGCTGTGGGCCCTGCTCGGCGTCACGATCGGCACCGCCGTCGGCGTGCTGCCCGGGATCGGGCCCGCCCTCACGGTGGCGCTGCTGCTGCCGCTGACCTTCCGGCTCGAACCGACCGGCGCGCTCATCCTGTTCGCCGGCGTCTACTACGGCGGCATGTACGGCGGCTCGACGTCGGCCATCCTGCTGAACACGCCCGGTGAGTCGGCCTCCATGGTCGCGGCCATGGAGGGCAACAAGATGGCGAAGGCCGGGCGGGCGGCGTCGGCCCTCGCGACGGCGGCCATCGGGTCGTTCGTCGCCGGGACCATCGCGACCGTGCTGCTGACGTTCGTGGCCCAGCCCTTCGCGGACCTCGCGGTGAGCTTCACGCCCGCCGACTACGTGGCGATGATGGCCATCGCGTTCGTCACCGTCGCGAGCCTGCTCGGCTCCTCGCCGCTGAAGGGCTTCGCCTCCCTGGTCATCGGCCTGACGATCGGCCTGGTCGGGATCGAGTCGCAGAGCGGGCAGGCCCGCCTGACGTTCGGGCTGCCGAGCCTGCTCGACGGCATCGACGTCGTCGTGGTGGTGATCGCGCTGTTCGCCATCGGCGAGGTCTTCTCGCACGCGCTGCGCGGCGGGGGCGGCGGCACCGTCACACCCCTGAAGGGACGCGCGGTGATGACCCGGCAGGACTGGCGGCGGTCGTGGCCGGCCTGGCTGCGTGGCACCGCCTTCGGGTTCCCGATCGGCGCGCTGCCGGCGGGCGGGGCCGAGATCCCGACGTTCCTGTCCTACGCCACGGAGAAGAACCTCTCGAAGCACAAGGACGAGTTCGGCCACGGGGCCATCGAGGGCGTCGCGGGACCGGAGGCGGCCAACAACGCCGCGGCCGCCGGCGTGCTGGTGCCGCTGCTCACCATCGGGCTGCCCACCTCCGCCACGGCGGCGGTGATCCTCACGGCGTTCCAGGCCTACGGGCTGCAGCCCGGCCCGCAGCTCTTCAGCGAGTCGGGGCCGCTGGTCTACGCGCTGCTGGCGTCGCTGTTCATCGGCAACCTGATGCTGCTCGTGCTGAACCTGCCGCTCGCGCGGGTCTGGGCCAAGATGCTGCAGATCCCGGCCTACGGCATCTACGCGGGCATCCTCGTCTTCGCCACGCTCGGCGCGCTCGCCTCAGGCGGCGGACTGGCGGACCTGCTGCTGCTCTACGTCATCGGGGCGCTGGGCGTGCTGATGGCGATGGCCGACGTGCCCGTCGCGCCGGCGATCGTCGGGCTCATCCTGGGGCCGCTGTTCGAGAAGCAGCTCCAGCGGGCGCTGCTCATCTCCGAGGGGGATGCGGGGGTGCTGTTCGAGAGCACGCTGAGCGTCGTGCTGTGGGTCGTGGCCGCGCTCGGGCTGGTGGTGCCGGTCGTGATCGGGCGGCTGAAGAAGCGGGCCACGGCCGCGTGAGGTGCCGCCGTGCGGGTCGCCTCGGGGCGGCCCGCACGGCGGTCACGGGCTAGGCGACGGCGTCACAGCGCCAGCGCGACGTCGACCGCCTCCTCGGCGGCACACGGGTGGTCAGGAACGACCCCGACGCCCTCCCAGTTGGTTCCGGTGACGGCGTGGACCGACCGCGCGATCGGCACGTGGAGCTGCAGGTGGGTGGTGAGGTCGAACGCCTCCCGGGGATGAGCCCCGCCCACCGTCGTCTCGCCGACGACGACCGCCCGGCCGAGCGCCTGCAGGTCGTAGGCGAGCTCCTCGCCGCCGCTGAACGTCCGGCTGCTCGTGAGGACGACGACCGGCACGTCGGGCAGCCTCGGCGCGACCGCCGGTGTGGTGTACGACGGCTCGACGGTGCCGTCGCGGTGGACGAGGTCCAGGAGGTGCACCGGCTCGTCGCCGAGCAGATGGCTCACCAGCAGTGCCACGGACTCGGGCACGCCACCGACGCAGCCGCGCAGGTCGATCACGAGCCGACGCACGCCCTCCAGCAGCGTGAACGCCGCCGACGCGCCCGGGCGCACGTACTCCGGCGGAAGGATCAGCGGGCCGATCGTCAGCAGGCCCACGTTGCCCTCCAGGCGACGCACCTCGCTGATCGCGGGTCCGCTCTCCCGGGCCAGGGCGGCGAAGTAGGCGCGCACCTCGTCCTCGTCCTGCTCGGGCGGCACACCCTCCGGGTAGTGCCGGACCCGCAGGTGCCGGTCGCCGTTGACCGACTGGAGGACGGTCGTGACGGCCTCGGCGAACGCGGGCTCGTCGGCGGCTTCGACGGGGAGCCCGTCGAGGGCGTCGAGCACGTCGGCGATGCCCGCCGCCACGTCGGGAAACACATAGTGGGTTCTCACGAGGTCCTGGACCTGGGCGATCAGCATGCGCGCAGTCAACCGAAGCGCCTGACGGAGCGTCAACGGGGTTTCCGCGGGTGCCGCGACCACCGCTACCCCGGTCGGTTCACCGCCGCGGGTTCGCACGCTTGGTCGGCGCCGCCGTCAGCGGGTCCTCCGGCCACGGGTGCCGTGGGTAGCGGGCGCGCATGTCGGCCCGGACCTGCGGGTAGCCCTGCTTCCAGAACGAGGCGAGGTCGCTCGTGATGGCGACCGGGCGGCGGGCGGGCGACAGCAGGTGCAGCACGACGGGGACCCGACCGTCCGCGACCACCGGGGTGGTGGTCCAGCCGAAGACCTCCTGCAGCTTCACCGCGAGGACCGGCGGCTCGACGCCGTCGTACGCGAGCCGGACGTCGGAGCCGGACGGGACCTGGAGCCGTTCCGGCGCGAGCTCGTCCAGCCGGGCTGCCGCGGGCCAGGGCAGCAGCCGCCGCAGGGCTGAGGCCACGTCGATGCGGGCGAGGTCGCGCGCGCCGCGCACCGAGGCGAGCTCGGTGCCCAGCCAGTCGTCGAGGCCGGCCAGCAGCGCCTCGTCGTCGACGTCGGGCCACGGGGCGCCGAGGTGGGCGTGGCAGAACGCCATCCGTCCCCGCAGGGCGACCGCGGCCTCCGACCAGCGCAGCACGGACAGGCCGCTGCGCCGGAGGCCGTCGCGGACGGCCGCCTGGACCAGCAGCGGGTCGGGCCTCGTCAGCGGGACGTCGCCCAGCACGATCGCGCCGAGCGTCTCGACGCGCCGCGTCACGATCCGGCCGTCGTCCCAGCGGATCTGGTCGGTGGTCGTGACGAGCTCGCCCGCCACGTCCCGCGCGGTGGCCTCGTCGATCGGCGCCGCGGACCGGATCCGGGCGTCGGCGCGGCCGGGCGCCCGGTCGGCGACCGCGATCGCGAGCCAGGTCGTGGTCCGCAGCGGCGACTGCGCGTCGAGCGCCGCGCCCGTACCACCGGACATCTGGTACGTCACCGCGTCGGTCCCCCGGACCCGTGCGATCCGGTCCGGGTACGCCAGGCCCACCACGATCCCGGCCGCGAGATCGTCCGGCAGCCCGGGCATGCCCCGGTCGGCCGAAGCCGGAACGCCCCGGCCGAGCCGCTTCGTCTCCTCCCGCCAGCGGGCCGTGGCACCGCGGTCGTCGCCGCGGCGCAGGGCCCGCCAGCGGGCCGGCAGGTCGTCGCCGGAGCCGCGGCCGGAGTCGTCCGAGAGCAGCGCGACGACCTCGCGTGCCCGGTCGGCGCCGACCCGAGGAGCGCCGTCCAGCAGGGCACGGGCCAGGCGAGGATGCGCCCCGATCGCGGCCATCCGCCGGCCCCGCTCCGTGATCCGGCCGGCCTCGTCGGTGGCCTCGATGCGGTGCAGCAGCTCGGTGGCCGCGGTCATCGCGACCACCGGAGGCGCCTCGAGCAGGGTCAGGCCGGCACCGCCGGGCGCGCCCCACGCCGCCAGGTCGAGAGCGAAGCCGGCCAGGTCGGCGGTCGCGATCTCGGGCGCCGCATGGTCGTCGAGCCGGCCGTGGTCGGTGGCGGACCAGCAGCGGTACACCCGCCCCGGCGCCTCGCGCCCGGCGCGCCCCGCACGCTGGTCGGCCGACGACCGCGAGACCCGGCAGGTGACCAGCGCGCCGAGGCCACGCGACTGGTCGGTCCGCGGCTCCCGGGCGAGCCCGGCGTCGACCACGACCCGGACGCCGGGCACGGTCAGCGAGCTCTCCGCGACCGACGTCGTCACCACGATCCGGCGGGTGGCGGACGGCGCCAGCGCGCGGTCCTGCTCGGCCCGGGACTGCCGGCCGAACAGCGGCAGCACGTTCTGGTCGGCCAGCCGCCGGGTCACCCCGTTGATCTCGCCCTCGCCGGGGACGAACACGAGGACGTCGCCCTCGTTCTCCGCCAGGGCCCGCCGGACGACGGCGGCGACGTGGTCCAGCAGGCGCGGGTCCACCCGCCCGCCCGGGAGCAGCGGTGTGGCGACCGGCGGCGGGGCCCACTCGACCGCGACGTCGAACTGCGCGGCGGACGCGGTGACCACGGGCGCCGGGGCGTCCGTGCCCAGCGCGCGGCTCAGCCGGACCGTTTCCGCCGTCGCCGAGGTCGCGACGATCGCCAGGTCCTCCCGGAGGTTCGCGCGGACGTCGATCGCGAGCGCCAGCAGCAGGTCGGCGTCGAGGTGCCGCTCGTGGCACTCGTCGATCACGATGGCGGAGACGCCCGGCAGCTCCGGGTCCTGCTGCAGGCGCCGCACGAGGAGCCCCGTCGTCACGACCTCGACGCGCAGGCCCTTGCCGCCGCTGCGCTCACCGCGCATCGCGTAGCCGATTCGCTGGCCGAGCGGTTCGCCGACGAGCGTCGCGAGCCGGGTCGCGGCCGCGCGGGTCGCCATCCTGCGCGGCTCGGCGACGATGACCGTGCCGCCGAGCGCGTCGGCCAGCGCGAGCGGCAGCAGCGACGTCTTCCCCGACCCGGGCGGCGCGACCAGCACGGAGGTGCCGCGCGACCGCACGGCGTCGACCGTGGCGGGCAGGACCGCCCGGACGGGCAGGTCCGCCCCGGGCACCGAGGGTTCAGGCAGCAGCACGCCCCGACGGTAACCGACTGTCGCCGCCGAACCCGCACCCGACGCGAGCCGCTGGTCCAGGAGGCCTGACCGTCAACTTTCCTGTCCCGACGTCCGCCGCTCTGCTAGACACGTCCACGACGCTCCGTGGAGACCATGAGGAGACGGATGAACCAGCGCTCGCTACCCAACATGGATTTCTCCGCCTACGTGGACCTGGGCAGGTTCCCCCGACCGGGACGGCTACGAGTGCTCGACCAGCTGGCTCGGCTCCAGATCGAACGCGCACGGGTCAGCCGCGCGGTGGAGCGCGGACAGCGGGTCGCGGCGCGTGTCGTCGGACGCGGCACGATCGGGATCAACCAGAACATGGCCCTCGAGGTGCCGTCCTGGCGGACGCTCGAGTCGATCCGCAGCTGGGGCACCGTGGGCCAGCTCGCCGTGAGCCTCCCGAACAACACGGTCGCGATGGAGAACGGACTTCGCATGACCAGCGTCTGGCACTACGACGGGCTGGACCCGGAGGCGCGGCTGATGCTGTCCGCCGAGGACCCGGCGGCGTACTTCTTCGGCTTCGCACCGGTGCAGATGAAGATCATCAACAACGCGGAGGCGTTCCTCGACGGACCGACGATCCGCGGCGAGCCGACCGTGATCGCGGTGCGGGACGCGGCCTGCCTGGATGCCGCCCGTGGTTACTGGGCGGCGGTGCGCGGCACGACGTATCCGTGCGCCGCCGACGCCCCGACGGTCGACGGCTTGTCGGAACGCCAGCGGCGCGTCGTCACGCTCATGCTCACGTGCCAGTCGGACGAGCAGATCGCCCTGCGGCTCGGGCTGAGCGTCAGGACGGTGCGGACCGAGGTCGCGGCGGTCCTCGACCTGCTCGACGCGCCGACGCGGTTCGTGGCAGGGGTACGGCTGCGGGAGCACCTGAGCGCCGCCACCTGAACGGCCGCTCCGCGGTCAGCTACGCGGGCAGATGTACACCGAGTTCGTGGTGACCCAGTCTGCGCCCACGGAGCCGGACCGCAGCCACTGCACGTAAGCCTGCGCCCGGACGAGCTTGCGCGCAGAGGAGCCGCACGACCACGAGTTGGTGCGCTCGACGTCCTGCTCGGCGGCCCAGGCGTCGGCGGGGAACTCGTCCCGGAGGTTCAACCAGGTGCCGTTGTACCGGTACTGGAGGCGGACCTCGACGACCTGCACGCTGTAGTTGTTACCGCCGGCCCTGTCGGCCACCCTGGCGTGGGCGTTGAAGACCCCGGCGGAAGACATCTCAACGTTGGCGCAGCGGAGGATCTGGTCGCCGGTGTTGTCCCCCTCGCAGTTGTTCGCGATCTGCTCGGCCGCCACCGCCGGAGGGGCGACGAGCACGGCCATTCCCAGTGCGGCGCCAAGTACTGCGGTCAGAATGCGCTTGGTCTGTCGGTTTTTTCGCATGGCCGCAGTAGATACCCGGGGCGGAGAGCAGGTTGCAGGTACCTGCAGACCTCCCGCGCACGGCGGAACTCTCGGTGGCGCACCCTGCAACAATGCGTTCTCGTGAACCATCTGCTGGACCTCGGGTCCCGGAAGTTCTGGCGACTGGTCGGCAGGCCCGTCGACCTCGACGGCGAGCACTCCTGGCTGCGCGCCCCGGTGAGCCGCTCCTCCACGGTCGCGGACAGCTGGCTCGCCGCGGAGGCCGCGCACCACGGCGGCTCGGTCGACGCCGAGGTCGCGAGCACCGGCCCTTCAGCGGACCCGGCCCCCGGCCTGCTCCCGGCGATGACGCGCCTCGACGGTCCCGGGTTCGACGCCGCCCGCCTGGACCCGCGGATCCGCGACTTCTACGAGCACACCGCCGCCTGGCACATGGAGGTGTGGAGCGGGTGGTCGCCGGTGTTCTGGCCGGCCGGTGAGCTGGTCGCCCGGCTGTTCGCCCGCCGGGTGGAGCAGCTGTCCCTGCCGATGCGCCCCCTCGACGTCGCGCACGGGATGGACAGCCGGATCCGCGTGATCCGTGACCGGGACGGCGAGCAGGTGGGCGCCGCGTGGCTGCGGACGCTCCGGCCGTCGGGCCGCTACGTGTTCAGCGGCTGCTACTCGGCGCGCCGGCTACCCGGCGCGGCGGGGCCGAGCGTCCACGTCGCGTTCCCGCTCGAGTCCGGCAACGTCCAGGTGTTCCTGCGCCCGGCCGTCGGCGCCGACGGCGGGCTCGTCCTGGAGTCGCCCCCGGGACGGTTCGGGCAGGACGGCGCGTACGTCACCGTCCACGACGGCGGCCGGGACTTCGCGGCCCGCGTGCCGCTCCACGAGGCCTTCCACCTGTACCGGGACCCGTACGGTGTGCTCCGGACCGACCACGAGCTGCGGATGTGGCGCACCTGGATGATGCGTCTGCACTACAAGATGGAGCGCGCCCGATGATGCACACCTTCCACCTCGCCGAGTTGCCCGCCGGGGTTACGGCACGCGCACTGCTGCGGCCGCCGTCGGGCACCACCACGCCCGGGCTGGACCACGCCGAGTGCCTGGCCCTCATGCGCCTGGGGGCGCCCGTCGTCTCCCCGGACCGGCTGCAGCTGCGGCGGATGGCCGTGTTCGCGCAGTGGCGCGACGAGGACGCCGTCGACCGGTTCCTGTCCGACGACGCCCTGGGGCGCCACCTGGCGACCGGCTGGCACGTCCGGCTGGAGTACCTGCGCCGCTGGTCCCGGCTGGCGGCGCTGCCCGACCTGCCCGCCCGGGCCGGGGCCTGGGACCGGGACGAACCCGCGGTGGCGGTGACCGTGGCACGGATGCGGCTGCCCGAGGTGCCCCGGTTCCTGCACTGGGGCCGCCCGGTCGAACGTCAGGTGCGCGACCACCCCGCCACAACGCTCGCCCTGGCCGCGATCCGGCCGCCGCGCACCATCTCCACGTTCTCCGTGTGGCGCACGGTGCGCGAGATGGAGGAGATGGTGCACGGCCGCACCGAACCGGCGGACCGGCGGCACGCGGACGCCATGGTCGAACGGCGGCGCCGGGACTTCCACCGCGAGTTCGCGACGTTCCGGTTCCGCCCGCTGTCGGAGCACGGCGCCTGGGAGGGGCGAACGGGGATCGTCCCGCCGCGCTGACCCGGCCCCAGGTCGCCGGTGATCCGATCAGGCGGCGGCGACCCGCGGCAGCAACGTCTCGGTGAACTGCCAGATCAGGGACGAGTCGTGCGTGTGGAAGGCCGCCCCCGAGTAGAAGGTGCGGTTGCGGCCCTGGAGCGTGCCGAGGCGGCGGTAGAAGCCCGCGCCGACGGCGGCGGCCGGCACCGTCAGCTCGAACGGGGTGTGGCTGGCGAAGGTGGCGAAGTCGGGATCCGTGGTCGGCACGGTGCCGGCCTCACGCAGACGGCGGACGCTCGCCCGGATCTCGGCCTGCACCGCCCGGTCCGACAGCGCGGTGGGGCTGCCGAACTTGACGTTGTGCAGGCCGGGGAGGCCGGTCGGGGAGATGACGTAGACGCCCGGGAGCTGGGGCGTGTTGTACGGGGTGTCTAGGCCGACGTTGCGCACCGACAGGTTGTCGGGGAGGCCCGAGTCGCGCAGCACGCCGGTGTAGTAGGCGCTGTGGCGGAACTGGCCGAAGAGGTTGCGCTCCAGGCCGTCGAGGTCGAACCCGCCCAGGTTGCCGAGCAGGGGCGGGATCGTCACCAGGACCTTTCGCGCGCGGATCGTCCGCCGTCCGGCGGGCGTGTCGACGCGGACGACGGCGTGCCGTGCGCCGTCCCGGTCGGTGGAGACGACGCGGCTGTTCAGCAGCACGTCGTCGCCCAGCTCGGCGCGCGCCTTCTCGTAGAGCTCGCTGTTGTCCCGGCGCGCGGTGGTGAGGAAGCCGGTCTGGAGGTTGCGCAGGATGTCCGAGCCGAAGTTCTTCATCACGTACAGGGTGGGCTGGCGCAGCAGGTCACCGAGGCCCTGGCCGAACTGGACGACCGTCGGCACCACGTCGTCGAGACCGTACCGGCGCACGAACTCGCCGAACGGCAGGAGCAGGTCCGCGGGCACAGGGTCGGGCAGCTCGAAGCCGTGCTCCAGGTACGGGAACCTGGCGAGCTGCTCGCCGTACAGGGCCAGCGCCGCGCCGGGGTTCGGCGGCGTGTAGCCCGGGACCTCGCTGCCCGTGCGGTAGTCGGCGTAGACGGTCTCCCCGGCGCTGAACGACGCCTTCTGCAGCGGGATGTCGAAGCGCTCGAACCACTGCCGCACCAGGGGCTGGTCGTGCCAGACGACGACGCCGATGTCGACGTTGCCGCCCGTGGCGGGGTCGGTGTACGTCTGCGTGTGCCCGCCGAGCCGCCCGTTGCGCTCGACCACGACGACGCTCTGCCCCAGCTCCCTCAGGCGGATCGCCGCGTACGTCCCGGCCGCGCCGCCGCCGATCACGGCGACGTCGCGCACGATGTCGCCCGCGCCGCGCTGTTCCGCGCCGGCGGCGGGGCTCGCCGCCGCGGACCCGAGCGCCACCGCTCCGGCACCCGTTCCGATCAGTCTCAGCAGCTCTTTGCGGCTCAGGTTCATGGCGTGTTCCTCTCGAAGGGCAGCACGGGATCGCGACAGGTGTCGAGCGCGTGGATGTTCGTCACATCGGGGGTGCCGATTTGTCGCAAACGTCCCGTGCACCCTAGCAACGGGTGGTACCCCGGCACAGGGCGCCGGATATCCTTCGGCAGTGCCAACGAAAGCGGGGATCGACCCGGACGAGCTCGCCACCACCCTTCGCGTGCTGAGCCAGCTCCATGACCTCGAGCCCGACCACCCCGACGTCAAGACGGTCAAGCAGGCGACCGGCTACATGTGGAAGCTGCTCAAGAAGTCCCGCAAGGCCGCGGTCCGCGAGGAGATCCAGGCGCACGACCGGAGCATCATCGAGAAGACGGCGACCGGTTCGGCGGCGCGGATCGACGACGAGACCGCGGGCATCCCGCTGGTCTCCTCCGCGCCCGGGGCGTTCGCCGGGGAGCTGCGCACCGCCCGCGGCTGCTACATCTGCAAGACGGACTACACCCTGGTCGACTCGTTCTACCACTGGCTGTGCCCGGACTGCGCCGCGAAGAGCCACACGCGCCGCGACCAGCGCACGGACCTGACCGGCCGCCGCGCCCTGCTCACCGGGGGCCGGGCGAAGATCGGCATGTACATCGCGCTGCGCCTGCTGCGCGACGGCGCCCACCTCACCATCACCACCCGCTTCCCGAAGGACGCGGTGCGCCGCTTCTCGGCGATGCCCGACGCCGCCGACTGGCTGCACCGACTCAAGATCGTCGGCATCGACCTGCGCGACCCCACCCAGGTGATCGCGCTGGCCGACGACGTCGCCGCGGCGGGCCCGCTCGACATCCTGGTCAACAACGCCTGCCAGACGGTCCGCCGGTCCCCGGGCGCCTACTCGCAGCTCGTGACGGGTGAGTCGGCGCCGGTCGCGCCGCTCCCCTACGGCCTCCAGGCGCCGGAGATGGTCACGTTCGACCACGTCTCCGAGGCGCACCCCGCGGCGATCGCGGGCGCGCTGGCCGCCCTGTCGGTCGCCCACCACGAAGGGCAGTCGCAGGACGACGCCGTCGCGACGCACACCGCGGCGTCCCTGACCGCGCTGGCCCTGCGGGCGGGCTCGGCCTCCCTGGACGCCCACCTGGCCGGCACCGCCGTCGACGCCGGCGGGCTGCTCCCCGACGTGCAGAAGAACAACTCGTGGACCCAGGTCGTGGACGAGGTCGACCCGCTGGAGCTCCTGGAGGTCCAGCTCTGCAACGCGATCGCGCCGTTCCTGCTCATCTCCCGGCTGCGGCCGGCGATGCGGGCCGCGACGGCCACGTCGCGACGCGGGTACGTCGTCAACGTCTCGGCGATGGAGGGGCAGTTCTCCCGCCGGTACAAGGGCGCGGGACACCCGCACACCAACATGGCCAAGGCCGCCCTGAACATGCTGACCCGGACCTCGGCCGGGGAGATGTTCGAGAAGGACCGGGTCCTGATGACCGCGGTGGACACCGGGTGGATCACGGACGAGCGCCCGCACCAGGAGAAGCTGCGGATCGCGGCCGAGGGCTGGCACGCTCCCCTCGACCTGGTCGACGGCGCCGCCCGCGTCTACGACCCGATCGTCCAGGGCGAGGCCGGGACCGACCTGTACGGCTGCTTCCTCAAGGACTACGAGCCGTCGCCCTGGTAGGAACGTAGCCGCGACCTCGCAGGCCCGTCAGTCCGCCCGGTCCGTTGCCGTGACCTGCTCGGCGGGCTCCGGTGCGCGCCGGACGAGCCGGTAGCCGAGCAGTCCGAGCCAGGCCAGCAGGGCGACCACCGCCACCACCAGGTACTCGATGAGCGGGACGCGCACGATCTCGCTCAGGTCGGCCAGCGAACGGCTGTAGTACACCGCGAAGGCGCTGGCCAGGTACAGCGCCGCCAGCACCCAGCGGGTGCGCGCGGACAGGCCGAGCCCGTGCATCTGGGTGATGACGAAGACGCCGAGGAAGCCGAACAGGAACATCGGCCACATCCCGTCCGGGCCGGAGTTCATCACCGCGACCAGGGTGCCGTGCACGACCACGACCAGCTCCAGGGTCAGCGTCCACCAGCGGTTGGTGTGCGTGCGGGTGAAGAAGAGGCTTCCCTGCAGCAGGAGCAGGAACATGTAGACGAAGCCGATCAGGTGACCGCTCGTGCTCTCCATCGGGTGGTACCAGAACGTGTACACCGCGGCCCAGCTGAACAGGTAGCCGTGGTACTTCCGGAAGAACCGCACGATCTCCTTCGAGATCGGGGCGGGACGGCCGAAGAACATGCCACGCCGCCGGTTCTCCATGATCAGGACGACGATCAGCAGCGCGATCACCGAGCCCTGCGAGGTGAAGATCGAGACGTCCTGGGCGATCCCGTCGTAGAACACCTGGGTCTGCACCTCGTGCAGCACGATGAAGGCGAGGTTCCCGACCAGGGCGACGACGTTGATCGGGTGCAGCCCGTTGACGTAGCGCCGGACGTGCCGCTGCGCGTAGTAGATGAGGGCCCAGAAGAACAGCTGGTGGGCGATGTACCCGGTCCACGCGCTCGCCCTGGTCCAGAACGTGGGCTCGGGCAGCTTCCAGTAGTACCAGGAGGCGCCCTGGTCCGGCAGCAGCTCGACGTCGAGCCACTGCCCGCCCAGCCAGACACCGCCCGTGAGCAGCAGACATACCGGAATTCCCCAGCCGAGCACGCTACGTGGACTGTTCAGCATGCCGCCGATCACCCGGCGGGCACTGCGGCGGTGGAGCCGGCGTGCACCGGTCGCCGGGACGGTCGGACCCGTAGGGCTGTCGGGATGAGATTGCTTGGGCGCGCCAAACGTGGAAGGCATGGATCAACTCCGCATGTCCAGTAAGTAATACGGCCACCGTACCATTGTGGAGTAGCATGACATGATGACGCTGCCCGCAGAGATGAAGGGGGCGACCTTGATTCACCTGCTCCGGAACCTCCACGACGCCCTGGGCGCGGCGACCGCTGCACTAGCTCATCGCTTGCAGCTGAGCGCCACGGACGCCGCGGCCGTCGAGCACATCTCACTGTCTGACAAGCCGGTGGGCCCCGGGGAGCTCGCGGCCAGACTGGCCATCACACGTTCCTCCGCCACTGAGGTCGTCGACCGCCTCGTCTCGGCTGGACACGTCGAACGCGTGCGTGACGAGGCCGATCGCCGCCGATTCCGCTTGGAACCGACCGAGTCCGCCCGCACCCGAGTGCGTGAGGAGCTCGGGCCGCTGGTGGAGGTGATCGCTGCCGCCGCCGAACCGTTCTCGCCTGCCGAGCACGAAGTCATCGAGAAATATCTCAACGCGGTAACCAGCGCGTACTACGCGTATGCAGAGGCGTCGGACTCGGCGGCGCAGAGACCACATGGGCGGTCTTGACTGCGATGGGAACGCTTGGATCGAACCGGCCTCCAACTGCGGGCGGCAGCGCGCCGCGCTCTCGCTATCCGAGCCGCTGAGCACCGAAGCTGCTCAAGAAGTCCCGCAAGGCCGCGGTCCGCGAGGAGATCCAGGCGCACGACCGGAGCATCGTCGAGAAGACGGCGACCGGTTCGCCGGCACGGATCGACGACGAGACCGCCGGCATCCCGCTGGTCTCCTCCGCGCCCGGGGCGTTCGCCGGGGAACTGCGCGCCGCCCGCGGCTGGTACCCGCCGGCGACACCAGAAAAGGCGGACGCCGGGGAGCCCTCGCTC
>NZ_JBHVEG010000083.1:0-26900 GCF_042802395.1 Promicromonospora sp. NPDC057488 | reverse complement strand
CCGCAGCGGTTCTACTTCGCCCTGGTTCTACTTCGGCGCGGGGGGAGGTCAGGCGACCGGGGTCGCCGGGCGCTGCTCCGCCTTGGTGGTCCCGAAGTCCAGGCGCTGGTCGCGCACCGCGTCGTACGTCGCCTTGATCGCGATCGACGACCGGTCGTAGGTGCGCTGCGCGACGCGGACGAACAGGTAGTCCACGACGGTGAGCTGCGCGATGCGGCTCGACATGGCGCCCACGCGGAACTGTGTCTCGCGCGCGGTGGTGGCCAGCACGACGTCGGACACCAGGCCGATCGGGGCGTCCGGGAAGTTCGTGATCGCCGCCGTCAGCGCGCCGCGCTTGCGGGCGATCTCCAGGGCCTGGTTGGTCTCGCGGGTCTGGCCCGAGTGCGAGACCGCCACGGCCACGTTGCCCGGCTCGAGCAGCGCCGAGGAGGCGAGCTGCTGGTGCGGGTCGGGCGAGCTGAACACGAAGACGCCGATGCGCTGCAGCTTCATCGCGAGGTCGGCGGCGGCGAGGTTGGACGACCCGACGCCGTACACGTCGACCCGCTTGGCCTCGGAGATCGCCGTGGCGACCCGCTCGATCGCCTCGGTGTCGATCATGCGCGCGGTCTCCTCGATCGTGCGCGCCTCGTGGAACGCGATCTTGGAGACGACGGCCTCGATGTCGTCGGTCTGGTTGATCTCGCCCTCGGCGATGCCGGACCGCTCCATCTCGACCTCGCGGCGGCTGGTCGCCTGCGCGAGGTCGATGCGGAACTCGGGGTAACCGGCGTAGCCGACGGCGCGGCAGAACCGCACGACGGTGGCCTGTGACGTGTCCGCGTGCCCGGCGAGCTCCGTGATGGTCGACTGGACGACGGTGTTCGGGTCGTCGAGGACCGTCTGCGCCACTCTCGCCTCCGCGGGCCGCAGGGTCGGCAGTGCTCGCCTGAGTCGGACGAGGACGTCACCTGTCATGTCGCATCTCCCGGGAAGGTGTGGTGAGGCTGGGTCGAGAACATACACCCGTACCGGGGATCCGGGCACAGCACGTCAGTGAAGGACCATGCGGGTGACTGCCGTCGCTCACTGAAGCTCGTCACCGGGCAGGTCAGTGGCCGACAGCTGGGCGGTGAGCACGTCGGCGGCGCCCACGTCCTCGGGGGTGTCACGGCTGGTGTGGTGGCCGTCGACGCGGATGGTGAGCCACGGGCGGAACCCGGTCACCGAGTGCGGTGCCTCGCGCAGCCGGCGGGCCAGGTGGAGCGCACCGTCGAGCGGCGAGCCCTGGCTCGGCACCAGCGAGACGTCGGGGCGGTCCTCGGAGAGGTGCTTGGTGAGCGACACCGTGAGCGGCGACTCCTCCTGGACCAGGCGACCGGTCGTGGAGGCCAGCGGCGGGATGTCGCGGCCCAGCGCGCTCGCGAGCGTGTCGGCGAGGTGCCGGCCCGCCTCCTCGAGGATGCGGATCGACGTGCTGTCGCCCTCGGCGGCCGCGATCATCACCTCGGGGGCCATCGACGCGAGCTGCTTGGCGCGCTCGGCGTTCTTGTAGAACTGGTTGGGCCAGCTCTCGATGAGGCCGAACTTGGCGACGGCTGCCTCGAGCAGGCGCTTCGAGGCGCCACGGCTCGCGCCGTCGTGGTAGCGACCGGCGGCGCGCAGGGCCTCGCCGCCGACCCAGACGCCCGCGCCCAGGTCACCGAGCAGGTGGCCCCAGCCGTCGGCACGGCGCCAGCGGTTCACGCCGTCGTAGCCGAACGCCACGGCGCCGGTACCGACGGACAGCACCGCACCGGCGCGTCCGCGCAGGGCGCCGAGGTGGGCGGTGAGCGCGTCACCGGCGACGGCGGTGCGGTTGGTCCGCAGCTCGCGCGCCAGGATGTCGTGGATGTCGAGCGGCTTCTCGACCAGGGAGGTCAGCCCGGTCACGCCGACCGCGGCCGAGGAGACGGGTGCGGTGCTGCCGTCGCTCATGCCGTGGTGGCCCATGCGGGCGGCCCACGCGTTGAACGACTGGCACAGGGAGGCGACGACTGCCGAGGCGTCGCTGCCGTGGTGGTTCACCTTGACGGCGCGCCCGCTCAGGCTGATGCGCTCGGGGTTTACGGAGTTGCCGAATTCGGCGACCAGGCGCGAGCCGCTACCGCCTACGTCGAGAGCGACGACCCAGGCGTCGACGGTCTCGACCGCCACTCCATCAATGCCCTGTGAGAGTTCCGACACCAGGTCATTCTGACACGAAACCAGGGCAAGGTTGTCTAAAGAGAAGAGGAAATTATGGTCTGTTCTGCTGCGTCTTCTCGCCAAATATCGGACGTGCCCGACGTCGGTGCCTGCCTTCCGTACCTAAGGCGGCTCCGACGTCGGACACCACAGGCACCGTCGCCTAGTGTGAACACGTGCGAGGAGAGTTCAAGGTTCCACTCGGAAAGCTGGTTCGTGTCGAGACCGAGGTGGACCGGGCGGCGGGACCACCCGGCCGCCTGGTCGGCACCCGGGTGAGCGGGGACTTCTTCCTGGAGCCCGACGAGGCCCTGGAGGCCATGGGCGAGGCCCTCGACGGGATGCCCGCGGACGCGTCCAAGGCGCAGCTCGCGGAGGCGGTGCGGACGGCCCTGGACGGCGCCACCGCCGTCGGCTTCGACGCCGACGCCGTGGCCGTCGCCACCCGGCGTGCGCTCGGCCACGCGACGGCCTGGGACGACCACGAGTTCGAGGTGATCCGCACCCCTGCCGTCTCGCCCCTGCTCAACGTCGCGCTCGACCAGGTGCTCACCGAGGAGCTGGGCGCGGGGCGCCGCGGGCCGACCCTCCGGTTCTGGGAGTGGGACGAGTCCGCGGTGATCATCGGGTCGTTCCAGTCGCTGCGCAACGAGGTCGACGCGGAGGGGGCCGCACGGCACGGCGCCCGCGTGATCAGGCGGATCTCCGGGGGTGGGGCCATGTTCATGGAGCCCGGCAACACCATCTCCTACTCCCTGTACGTGCCGGGCTCGCTCGTGGACGGGCTGAGCTTCGAGCGCTCCTACGCGTTCCTCGACGACTGGGTGATCGGCGCCCTGCACGGCCTCGGCATCGACGCCACCTACGTGCCGCTGAACGACATCGCCTCGCCCGCCGGCAAGATCGCCGGCGCCGCCCAGAAGCGGCTCGCCGGGGGCGCCGTCCTGCACCACGCGACCATGGCCTACGACATGGACGCGGACAAGATGACGGACGTGCTGCGGATCGGCCGCGAGAAGCTCAGCGACAAGGGGACCCGCAGCGCCAACAAGCGCGTGGACCCGCTCCGGTCGCAGACGGGGCTCACCCGCGCCGAGGTGCTCGACGCGCTGGAGGCCTCGTTCCGCGAGCGGTACCGGACCGTGCCGGGCGAGGTCACGCCCGACGAGTGGCGGCGGGCGCAGGCCCTGGTCGATTCGAAGTTCGGCACACCGGAATGGACCGCACGCGTGCCTTAGGAGCGGGCGAAAAGGGGGCGTGCCATGATGGGCAATCACGGTTTGGTAACACCCCTAGCAAGTACTTCACCCGGTCAGTAATCTCCACGCAATGCCGCGTATTGGGAATTTCATTTCTTGGAAATGTGACCTGGCTACTCTCGCGGCTCTTGGCGCAAGGCCCCGCAAGACCCAGCGCAGGACCAGCGGAAGGAAGCCCAGACGATGACCCGAGCGATGCGACGTTCCCTGGCGGCGGCAACCGGAGCACTGCTTGTCGCGGCCACGACGGCAGCCTGCGGCGGTGGTGGAGGCGGCGACAGCGAGGGTGACGGCACCCTCAGCGTCTGGATCATGCAGGGCACCAACCCCGACGCCGAGGACTTCTTCGCCGACGTCTCCACGGCGTTCGAGGAGGAGACGGGCGCGACGCTCGACGTCGAGTTCGTCGAGTGGGGCGACGCCCACGACCGGTTCGTCACCTCCATCGCGGGCGGGACCACCCCCGACGTCGCCGAGACCGGAACCACCTGGACACCCGAGTTCGCCGACGCGGGCGCGCTCGCCCCGCTCGACGAGTACGTCGACGGCGCCGGGGTCACCGACGACCTGGTCGAGGGCCTCGTCGAGGCGGGCACCTACGACGAGCAGCTCTACGGCATGCCCTGGTACGCCGGCGTTCGCTCGCTCGTCTACAACACGGAGATGTTCGAGCAGGCCGGCGTCGAGCCGCCCACCACGTGGGCCGAGCTGGAGGACGCCGCAGCCGCCCTCAAGGAGGAGTTCCCCGACAAGGTGGCCGTCGCCGTCCCCGGTGACGCCGAGTTCACGGTCTACCCGTGGGTGTGGGCGGCGGGCGGCGAGGTCGCCACGCTGGAGGGCGACACCTGGACCTCCGGGCTCGACAGCCCCGAGGCGCAGGAGGGCATCGGGTTCTGGACCGGCCTGGCCACCGAGGGCGGGTACTCCTCCAGCGGCGCCACCACCTGGCGCGAGACCGACGTGCTCGACTCGTTCGCCGCGGGCGACGTCGGCATGGCCGTCATGGGGTCGTGGACCCCGGGCGCGATCGTCGAGGCCAACCCCGACATGGAGGGCAAGTTCGCCGCCGTGCCGATCCCGGGCCAGGACGGCGGCATCGCCCCGTCCGTGCTCGGCGGCTCGCACCTGAGCATGTTCGAGACGGCCGAGGACAAGGACCTCGCCTGGACGTTCGTCGAGATGATGACGACCGGCGAGTTCGCGCAGCAGTGGGCCGAGCAGTCCGGGTACTTCCCGGGGCAGGTGTCGCTGCTGGACGAGACCCTGGCCAGCACTGACCCGCTGGTGGCGCCGTTCGCCGAGCAGTTCGTCGACGGCGGGGCCTCCGTCCCCGCCGCGCCCACCTACGGCGCGGTGCAGGCCAAGCTCACCACCAGTACGATGATGCAGTCGATCCTCTCGGGTGACGCCGACGTCGCCACGGCGTCCACGGCCGCCGCCGAGGAGATGACGAGCATCCTGAACGGCGCTGGATGACGGCGCCCGCGCCGCCCACCCCGGCTCCGTCCACCCCGTCCGCGCCGTCCGCGCCGTCCGCCGGCTCCGGTGCCGGGCGGGTGGCCGGCGGGTGGGCGGGCCGGGCCCGGGCCGCCGCCGTGCGGCCCTGGCTGCTGCTCGCGCCCGCGCTGCTGGTCCTGGCGGTCCTGCTCCTGTGGCCGCTGGTGCGGGTGGGCCTGTTCTCGCTGCAGGACTACGGCCTGCGCGAGATCACCACGGGCGAGCCCAACTGGATCGGCCTGGAGAACTACCGCGAGATCCTGACGACGCCCGAGCTGTGGACGGTGGTGCTGCCCAACACCGTCGGGTTCGCCGTGCTGTCCGTGGTCGGCACCGTCGCCTTCGGCACGGCGGTCGCGGTGCTGCTCGCGTCGCTCGGCACCTTCTGGCGCACCGTCACCTCCAGCGCGATCATGGCGGCCTGGGCCATGCCCGCCGTCACCGGCACGTACGTGTGGGTGTGGATCTTCGACGCCGACCGCGGCGTCTTCAACGACGTCCTGATGAACCTCGGGCTGCTCGACGACCCGACCAACTGGTTCACCAACCGGTGGACGTTCTACGCGATCGTGCTGCTCAACGTGATCCACCACGGTTTCCCGTTCGTGGCCGTGACCGTGCTCGCGGGGCTGCTCGGCGTGCCGAAGGAGATGCTGGAGGCCGCCGAGATGGACGGCGCCGGCTCGTTCCGGCGCTTCTTCTCGATCGTCGTGCCGCAGCTGCGGCAGGTGTTCGCCGTCGTGATCATCCTGTCGACCATCTGGGACTTCAAGGTGTTCGCGCAGGTCTACCTGATGCCCGGCGGGGCCGGGTCCAACCGGTCCGTGCTCAACCTGGGCGTGTGGTCCTACGTCGAGTCGTTCGGGCAGAACCGGTACGGCTTCGGCTCCGCGATCGCCGTGCTGCTGACGGTGCTGCTGCTCGTGGTCACCGCGGTCTACGTGCGGACCGTCCTCGCGGAGGAGGAACGATGAGCGCCACCGGCACACCCCCGCACACACCCCCGCGCACACCTCCGCGCGGGGTGAGCCGCACCCGGCCGGGCCCGCAGGTGCTGCGACGCGGCGGGCGCCGGTCGCCCCTGCGACAGCTCGGCAAGGGCGTGCTCGTGGCGCTGCTGCTCGTGTTCACGCTGTTCCCCGTCTACTGGATGCTGAACAGCTCGCTCGACGCGCAGGCCGGGCACACCAGCAGCTTCTGGCCCGCCGAGCCCACGCTCGAGCACTACGTGTTCGTGCTCACGGAGGGCGGGTTCGGCACCTTCCTGCGCAACTCCCTGCTCGTCGCGCTCGGCACCGTGGTCATCTCCTCGGCGCTCGCCCTGCTGGCGTCCGTGGCGGTGGCCCGCTTCCGGTTCCGGATGCGCACCCAGATCCTGATGCTGGTGCTCATCGTGCAGATGGTGCCGCTCGAGGCGCTCGTGATCCCGCTGTTCGTGCAGGTCCGCGACCTGCAGCTGCTGGAGACCCTGACCGGCCTGATCGTCGTGTACGTCGCGCTCGCCCTCCCGTTCGGCATCTGGATGCTGCGCGGGTTCGTGGCGGCCGTCCCGGTCGAGCTGGAGGAGGCCGCCTACCTCGACGGCGCGAGCTGGGGCCGCATGTTCTGGTCGGTCCTGCTGCCCCTGGTGGCGCCCGGGCTGGTCGCCACCAGCATCTTCGGCTTCATCACCGCGTGGAACGAGTTCATCTTCGCGATGACGATGCTCGGCGGGTCGACGGAGAACTACACGGTGGCGATCGGGCTGCGCTCGTTCTTCGGCGTCCACTCCAACGACTGGGGCGCCATCATGGCGGCCTCCACGATCATCACGGTGCCGGTGATGATCTTCTTCATCCTGGTCCAGCGCCGGCTCGCCTCGGGTCTCACGGCGGGGGCCGTGAAGGAATGACCGGGACGAAGGAATGACGAGGGCGCAGGAATGAGCGAGGCGCCGACGGGGCCGACCCGGACGGAGCGGGCCGTCAACGGTGTGCTCCTGCCGGGGTTCGAGAGCTCTGTCGGAAGCTCCGGCGGCGACTCTGTCGGCGGTTCCGGCGGCGGCTCCGGCAGCGCGGTCCCGGCCTGGTTGGCGGACGCCGCCCGGGCCGGGCTGGCCGGCGTCGTCTACTTCGCGCGGAACACGCCGGACGTCCCGACGACGGCGGCGCTGTCGGCGGCCCTGCACGCGATCTCGCCGGACCTGGTGATCGCCGTCGACGAGGAGGGTGGCGACGTGTCCCGCCTGGAGGCGGCCGACGGCTCGTCCCTGCCCGGGGCAGCCGCGCTCGGCGAGCTGCCCAGCGCCATCTCGCTGGACGCCGGGCGGGCGCTCGGCCGCGTGCTCGCCGCGACGGGCATCGACCTGCTGCTCGGCCCGGTGCTCGACGTCGTCTCCGAGCCCGACAACCCCGTGATCGGGGTGCGCGCGTTCGGCACCACGCCCGACGCCGTCGCGCGGCACGGCATCGCGTTCGCCCGCGGCGTGCGGAGCGCAGGCGTGGGCGTGTGCGGCAAGCACTTCCCCGGCCACGGCGCCACGACGGTGGACTCGCACGTGGGCCTGCCCGTGGTGGACGAGCCGCTCGACGTGGTCCGGGAGCGTGACCTCGTGCCGTTCGCGCGGGCGCTGTGTCCCGAGGGGCGGGCTGGTGCCGATCAGACACGTGTCGATCAGGCCGGTGCCGATCAGTCGCGTGTCGATCAGTCGCGGCTCGACGCCGTGATGACGGCGCACGTGCTGTTTCCAGCCGTCGGCCCGGCGCCCGCGTCCGTGGAGCCGGCGGCGACGCGCCTGCTGCGCGACCTCGGACACGACGGCCCGATCATCACCGACGCCCTGGACATGGGGGCGTTGCGCGAGCTCACCGGCTCGGTCGGCGAGGCCGCCGTCCGCGCGATCGAGGCCGGCGCCGACCTGCTCTGCCTGGGCCTCGATCCCGGCCTGTACACCGAGTCGTACGACGCGCTGAGCCGGGCCGTCGCCTCCGGACGGGTGCGCGTCGAGCGGCTCGAGGAGTCCGGGGCGCGCACGCGCGCGATGGTCGCGGCGGTCCGCGACCGGCGGGCCGCCGCGGGAGCGGTGACGGACGCCGCCGTCGCGCGCCAGGCGCTCGCGGAGCTGGCCGAGCTCGGGGCGGGCATCGCCGACGCCGTCGTGCGCGTGTCGGGTACGGGTCTGGTGCCGCTCGGGCCCGACGCCGCGCCCGACGTCGTCGACCTGCGCGTCCGGCTGGACCACGCCGCCGGGCGCAAGGCCCGGCACGTCCAGACCGCGATCGCCGCCCAGTGGCCCGGGGCCAGGATGTTCCCGGAGGCGGACCCGCCCGGGGGGTCGTCCCAGGGGCCCGGACAGGACGATGATGGACTTCCAGTGCTTATTGCCCGATTCACCCGGTACGGTGTATCGGCGGATCTCGACAGGATCGGTACCGAACGTGGCGCAGAATTTCCTGGGGGGCCTCCTGCGGAGGATCCCGCGAGCGCTCCGCGTCGTGCCGAGCCGCTCGTCGTGATCACCCGGGAACCGGTCCCGGGTTCGGTGGAACGCGCCCGGCTGGAGCGGCTGTGGGCCGTCCGGCCGGACCTGGTGGTGGTGCACACGGGACTCCCGGGTCCGGTCGGGGACTGGTTCGGGACGCTGAGCGGTGGAGGCCCCGCGGTCGTGGTGGCGTGCGGTACCGGGCGGGCCAACGCGGCGGCAGCCGTGGTGCGCTTGAGCGGTCGCGGTAGCGAGAAGTAGCAGCAGTCGAGCAGTAGTAGTCGAGCAGTCGAGCGGTCATGAACGATGAGCACGAAGTCCGGATCAGCACGAAGACCGGATCAGCACGAAGTCCAAGAGCACAGAGCAAGAAGAACGAAGGGGGCTCACCGATGATCGCGGAGGCGGGATTCGAACGGCACGCACAGTCGGCGCCGCGCCCGGTCTCACCCACCGAGGAGCGCAACCCGCGCACCCGTGACATCGACGTGGTCTCCACGGCGGACATGGTGCGCATGATCACCGACGAGGACGCCGCCGTCATCGCCGCGGTACGCGCGGCACACCCGCGCATCGTCGAGGCGATCGACCTCGCGGTGGAGGGGATCCGCGCCGGCGGCCGGGTGCACTACGTCGGGTCGGGCACGTCCGGCCGCATGGGCCTGCTCGACGCGGCCGAGCTCCTGCCCACCTACGGCGTGGGCGAGGAGATGTTCGTCCCGCACCTGGCCGGCGGCCTGGGCGCCTTCAAGAAGGCAGCCGAGGGCGCGGAGGACGACGTCGCGGCGGGCGCCGAGCTCGTGTCCGACGTCGGGCCCGCCGACGTCGTGTTCGGCATCGCGGCCAGCGGGAACACCCCGTACGTCGGGGGAGCGCTCGACATGGGCCGCTCGCGCGGGGCACGCACCGTGCTGCTCGCGTCCAATCCCTTCGCCGCCCTGGCGCCGAAGGCCGACGTGCCGATCCTGGTGAACACGGGGCCGGAGGCCATCACGGGGTCCACCCGCATGAAGGCGGGCACCGCCCAGAAGATGGTGCTGAACACCTTCTCGACGGCCGTCATGGTGCGGCTCGGGAAGACCTACTCCAACCTCATGGTCGAGGTGCTCGCCACCAACGAGAAGCTGCGCAAGCGTCTGGTGCGCCTGCTCACGCAGGCCACGGACCTGGAGGCCGACGTGTGCGAGAACGCACTCGCGGCGACCGACGGCGACCTGCGGGCCGCGCTCGTGATGCTCGTCGCGGGCGTCGACCGGTCCGCGGCGCTGGCGGCGCTCGCCGTCGAGGCCGGAGGGTTCAGCGGGCCGTCGGTCCGCGAGGCGCTGGCGCGGCTGGGCATCGAGCCGGCCTGACCCGCCTGCTCGGCAGCAGGCCAGCGAGTGCGCCAGGGTGATGTCGGCGGGTTGCGGTGGGGTCGGCAGTTCGCGTCAAGATCGGCAGTTCGCATCGAGATCGGCACAGGTCTGTGCCGATCTCGATGCAAAGTGCCGAACTTGCTAGTTCGCCTGGCTAGCTGGCTGAGCTAGTTGAGCCGGGTCAGCCGGGTCAGGCCGCGGCGGCGGTCCGGCGTGTGGCCGTGTCGCGGACGTCCGCCGCGAGCTTGGCCACCAGGACGTCGCCGCCCTTGGTGAGCTGCTGCCCGCGCTCGGAGAAGCCGAGGCGGCCGTGGAAGCGCATCGACCCGGGGTTCGGCGGGTTGAGGTTGACCTCGCAGGTGACGACGTCGTGGCCCGCGGTGCGGGCGGCGTCGAACACGGCGTCGTAGAAGAGCTGGCCGATGCCGCGGCCGCGGGCGCCCTCGCCCACCACGATGCGGTCCACGTACAGGTGGTCCAGGCCGCGCTCCTCGAACCAGGCGTAGTTCTCGCCTGCCCAGTCCTCGCCGCCCTCGAGCGCGACGACGAAGCCGAGGGGGTCCGTGGGCGCCGCCGGGTCGACAGCGACCAGGGCGAGCGACGAGGCGTCGAGCAGCTCGGACATGCCGTCGGCCGGGGTGTCCGGGACGGCGGGCACGGAGGCGTTGTTCAGCGTCACCAGGTGCGAGATGTCGGCGTCGGTCGCGGGGCGCAGGACAGTGGCCGTGGACATGGCTCGATCACTCCAAGGAGTCGGCAGGGGAACCCGAAGACACTAGCCGCCAGGCCCCTCGCACGTCTGTGACCTGGGTCAAAGAGTGGTGGCGGTCACGGGGCGCGGGCCGAAGACCGCCGTCCCCACGCGCACGATCGTCGCGCCCTCCGCGATCGCGAGCTCCAGGTCGCCGGTCATGCCCATCGAGAGCTCCGTCGCCGAGGCCGTGCCCGGGGCGCCCGACGCGAGCACCTCGTCCCGGATCGTGCGCAGCCGGGCGAAGCCGGCACGGACGGTCTGCTCGGGAGAATCCGCCAGGCGCGCGCCGATCGTCATGAACCCGGTCAGGCGCAGGCCCGGCAGGGCGGCGACGGCGGTGGCGAGCGCAGCGGCGTCCTGCGGTTCCACGCCGGACTTGCTCTCCTCGCCGGTGACGTTGACCTGGACCATCACGTCCAGGGCCTGGTCGCCGGTGCGGTCGTCGCGCACGCAGCGCTCCGAGATCGCGCGGGCCAGGTCGAGCGAGTCCAGCGTCTCCAGGCCCGTGGCCGTGGCCAGCACCTGGTTGATCTTGTTGCGCTGCAGGTGACCGATCATGTGCACCTGCAGCGCGCCGTCCGCCACCCGGTCGGCCACGGCCGGCGCCTTCGCGACGAGCTCCTGCACGCGGTTCTCGCCGATCAGATCGACACCCGCGGCCAGCGCCTCCAGCACGGCGTCCGCCGTCTGCGTCTTGGTCGCGACCAGGAGCCGTACCTCGTCCGGACGGCGCCCGGCGGCCTCGGCGGCCGTGGCGATGCGCTCGCGGACGACGGCGAGCCGCCCGGCGACCGTGCCGGGCGACTGCTGGGCTGGGGTGAGCTGGGGCTGGTCGGACACGGGGTGAGTCTATTTCGGCGTGCCGGGGCGTACGGACGTCGGCAGACTGGACGGGAGGTCGTGGCGGGACGACGGCGCAAGGTCGGATCAGCGCAGGGTCGGATCAGCGCAGGGCCTGGTCGGCTCAGAGTCGGATCAGCGCAGAGTCTGATCGGCTCAGGGTCGGATCGGCTCAGGGTCGGATCAGGGGGGTGCCTGGTTCCCTGACCTGTTGCTCTACGGAAGGATGGGTCCCATGAGAACGCTGCTGAACATCATCTGGGTCATCTTCGCGGGGTTCGGGCTGTGGCTCGGGTACATGCTCGCGGGGATCATCTGCTGCCTGCTCATCGTCACCATCCCGTTCGGCGTCGCGTCCTTCCGCATCGCGGGGTACGCCCTCTGGCCGTTCGGGCGTGAGGTCATCGAGAGCCCTCGCTCCGGCATCTTCTCCCTGATCGGCAACGTCATCTGGGTGATCGTCGCCGGCTGGTGGCTCGCGCTGGGCCACGTCATCACCGCGATCCCGCTGGTGATCTCGATCATCGGCATCCCGATGGCCTGGGCGAACCTCAAGCTCATCCCGGTCTCGCTCATGCCGCTCGGCAAGCAGATCGTCCCGAGCGACGCTCTGCTGCCGACCTACCGCAAGCAGGTAGCCGCGGCCTGACCGGCGCTGAGCCTTGTAGCCGCGGGCGGTCTAGTCGCGGCCAATCTAGTCGCGGGCGATCGGGGCCGTCGTCCCGTCCGTGAGTGTCAGCAGGTCGGCCGGCGCGAGGCCCACGTCGAGCCCGCGCCGGCCGCCCGACACGTAGACGACGTCGAACGCCTCGGCGGACTCGTCGAGCACCGTCGCGTGCCGGGTCTTCTGCCCCAGCGGCGAGATGCCGCCCACCACGTAGCCGGTGGCGCGCTCGGCCGCCGCGGGCTCGGCCATCGCGGCCTTCTTGCCGCCGGCCGCGCGGGCCAGGGCCTTGAGGTCCAGCTTGCGGTCCACGGGCACGATGCCCACCACGAGCTTCCCGTCGACGTCGGCCAGCAGGGTCTTGAACACCTGCGGCGCGTCGACGCCGATCGCCTCCGCGGCCTCCATGCCGTAGCTGAGGTCGCTCGACGGGTCGTGCTCGTAGGCGTGCAGCGTGTGCGCCGTGCCGGACTTCTCCAGCGCCACGACGGCCGGGGTCCCGTGGCTGGCGCGGGCGGACTTCGAGTTCTTGGCCACGAGGCGATTGTGCCGTGCGGCCCGCGGGCCGGCGCAACGGTTTTGCGGTACGGACGCGTCGTCAGGTCGGGCGTCGGGCCGGGCATCAGGCGGGACGTCGGGCCCGGCGCCGGACGGGGTGTCGGGCGGAGCGCCAGGCCGGGCGTCGGGTCAATCCCCTGGAGTCCGGTCGGAAACTGCGCGGCTAGCGTAGGGGGAGTGCTTGCCCTCCTGCTCCTCGCCATCCTCGTCGGGGGATCCCTGCAACGCGTGGCGGGAATGGGCTTCGGGCTCGTCGCCGGGCCGTTCATCGTGCTCCTCATCGGCCCGATCGAGGGCGTCATGTTCGTCAACCTCGTGGGCGCGCTGATGGCGCTGCTCGTGCTCGGGCGCACGATCCGCCACGTGAACTGGCGCCGCTACGGCTGGCTGGTGAGCGCCTCGGTGGCGATGAGTGTGCCGGCGGCGCTGGTCATCCGGGACGCGAGCGCGTCGGCCCTGGAGATCGGGGTGGGCGGCGTCGTCGTGGTGGCCATGACGCTCGCGCTGGTGACCTCGCGGCTGCGGGGCGCGGAGCGGCCCTTCGCGCCGGAGGCCCGGCTGCCGCTGCTGGTCACGGGTGCCGCGGCCGGATTCGGCAGCGTCGCCGCCGGGATCGGTGGTCCGCCCATCGCCGTCTACTCCGTGCTCGACCGGTGGGACCCGCGCGACTTCGCGGCCACCGCCCAGCCGATCTTCCTGACCAATGCGATCGCCGCGATGACGGCCAAGCTCCTGGTCGCCGACGTCACGTTCCCTGACTTCGCCGTCTGGGAGTGGGTGACCGTCGGCGTCGCGCTCGTGGCGTCGATCGGGCTGGGCGAGCTGCTCGTGGGCCGGATCTCGGCGAGCGCGACGCGCAAGGTGCTCGTGACGCTCGCCTACATCGGTGGGTTCGCGACCCTCGGCCGAGGGCTGCTCGGGCTGGTCTGATCCCCCCTCCCGACGTGTCAGACGTACAGGTCACCGGGGTGACCTGTACGTCTGACACGGCATCGTGCCAAGGGGCTAGTCGAGCGGCCCCAGGACCATCGACGGCTCGCCCGACGGCGTGAGCCTGGCCGCCCCGAGGTTGCCGACGGTGCAGCTCCCGCTGCGCGGGTTCCCGGCGTTCCAGACCTGGCGCAGGCAGTTGCGCATCGCGAGCTGCCCCCAGTAGCTGGGGTGCAGGGACTCCTGGACGTAGTACGGCGAGTCGCCGATGGTGGAGACCGTCCGGATCTGGTTGACCCACTCGGTCCGGTCGACCGCGCCGGCCGACTGCCAGCTGGGCAGGCCCACCTCCTCGTACAGCCCGACGCCGCTCTCGCACAGCCGCTTGCCGTCGAACGCGTGCGTCATGTCGAGGGTGCGGACGTTCGGCAGTCCGACGTCGGCGGCGGCACCCAGAAGTGCGCCGTTGATGGTGGGCAGGGCCGTGGAGTTGGCCCAGTCGGCGTCCCGGTTCCACAGGCCGCACCCGCCCGTGGACTGGCGGGTGTACCCGGACTCGGAGTAGCGGATCCCGGAGCCGTTCGGCACGGGCGACGGGTAGGTCTGGACCACGAGGGTCCACTGGCTGGTGCTGTACCCGGCGTCGGCCATCGCGGTCGCGACGTTGTCGAGCGCCCCCACCACCCGGGACCGGACGTCGGCGACGTTCGAGGCGGTGAAGTTGGCCGCGACCGAGCTGTCGTCGTGGCAGTAGTTCTTCCACCAGGTCGGCGAGGTGAGGAAGTTGACGACGCAGGACTGCACGACGCTCGCGAACTCGAAGTCGTTTCCACCGATCGAGACGACGACCATGCGCACGTTCCTCGTGGCGGCGGCCTCCTGGAGCATGCGGGCCTGGCCCTTGCCGGCCGAGCCCTCGTAGAAGTCGATGCCCGGCTTGAAGTTCGTGCCGGTCGACGTGGCGGTCGTCGCCCCGCTGCACGCGAGGTTGAGGCCCTCCACACCGCCGCCGATGTAGGCCTCGGCGGACGATGCGCGGTGGCAGCGTGCGATCGTCTCGCCCGTGCCGGAGGCGTTGTCGAAGTAGGCGGTCGGGCCGAGTGCGTCGGCCCGGTCAGAGTCGCTGTTGGAGGCGCCCGCCCAGCGTCCGGCCTCGCCGGAGATGTAGGAGTCGCCGAGGGTCACGACCCACGGCGTGCCGACGCCGGGGCCGTCGGCGGGGAGGGGAGCCGCGGTCGCCGGGGCGGCTGCCGGTACTGCCGCCGCGAGAGCCGTGAGCGTGGCGAGGCAGGCGGCGAGACCGGCGGTGACGTAGTTGCTGAGGTAGCCGCTGAGGAAGTTGCTGAGGGGCCGTCGGGCGGCCGGGTGGCGGGCGTCCTGGGGCCGCCGGGTTCGTCGGGTTCGTCGGGGGCTGGAGCGGTCGGGAGAGGGCAGGTGCGTCGTCATTGGCACTCCTGTGTCCAGGCAGCGCCCGAGCGGCGCTGCTGACCGGATCTTCAATACCGGAGTTTATGCCACGGCCGAACTTGGGTAAATAGACGGTAAATCACCCGGGAAATGTTCTTCCCGGGTGCTGGCGACCCCGGCCACCCGGCCACCCGGGCGACTGGGTGGCCGGGCGGCGTCGGCCGCCCGGCCCGGCGCCCTGGATCTGGCTGCTTTGATCTGGCTGCCGGCCTAGATCTGGCCGCCATGGTCCTGCGGCCCTGATCTGGCTGCTTTGACCCGGCTGCTTTGACCCAGCTGCTTGGTTCCGGGGCCGGCCTAGATTTGGCCCACGGACAGCACGGTCAGCACGACCTCGCCGGCCTCGTCGCTCGCCGCCAGGTCGATCAGCGCCGTGATCGCCCAGTCGCGGTTGCGGTCGGCGTCGTCGAGCACCTGCCGCACCCACCACGTGCCGGGCTCGACGCGGCCGGTCGTGCCCTCCTGTCCGCCGGAGCCGGCGCTGCCGCTGGTCCCGCTGGTCCCGCTTGCCGGCAGCTCCGCGCCGGGCTCGAGGATCGTCAGCAGCGCGGCCGACCGCGCCTCCGGGCCGATGCCCACGGCGTCGTCGCCCTGTTCGTCGAACAGGGGGTCCAGGGCGTCGCCCCACGCGTCGGCGTCCCAGCCCTGGTCCAGTGTGGCCAGTGCCGGGTAGGCCTCGCGCGCGACGAGCTCGACGCGCCGGAACATCGCGTTGCGGACCAGGCGCCGGAACGCGCGCGGGTTCCCGGTGACGGGCCGCGCTGGTGCCTCGGCGCCGGCGTCGGCCAGCTCGCCGTCGGTCACGAGGTCGGCATCGTCGTCCACGGGGTTGGCCAAGCGCTCCCACTCGTCGAGCAACGAGGAGTCCACGCCGCGCACGAGCTCGCCGAGCCACTCGATGATCTCCTGCACCTCCTCGGTGCGGTGCTCGTCGGGGACCACCTGGCGGACCGCCCGGAAGGCGTCGGCGAGGTAGCGCAGCACCACGCCCTCGGTGCGCTCCAGCCCGTAGACGCTCACGATCTCGGCGAACGTCATGGCCTTCTCGACCATGTCGCGCACCACGGACTTGGGCGACAGCTCGGCGTCGGCCACCCACGGGTTGGTGCGGCGGTAGGTCTGGAACGCGGGCTCCAGGAGGTCGGCCAGCGGCTTGGGCCACGTGACCTCCTCCAGCAGCTCCATCCGCTCCTCGTACTCCAGCCCCTCTGCCTTCATGGCGGCGACGGCCTCGCCGCGCGCCCGGTTCTGCTGCCCCATCAGCACCTGGCGCGGGTCGTCCAGGGTGGCCTCGATGACGGAGACGACGTCGAGCGCGTGCGTGGGGCTCTCGACGTCGAGCAGGTCCATCGCGGCCAGCGCGAACGGCGACAGCGGCTGGTTGAGCGCGAAGTCGCGGGGGAGGTCCACCATGAGGCGGGCGGACGGCCGCATGCCGCCGTCGCCGTCGGGCACCCGGACCTTCTCCACGACGCCCGCGAGCCGCAGCGAGCGGTAGATGCGGAAGGCCTGCCGCACGTGCTCGGCCTGCTGCGTCTCCGAGTCGTGGTTGGCGGTCAGGAGGTGGCGCATGGCGTCGACGGGGTCGGTCGCGCCGGTCTGGCCGTGTCCGGTGCCGTGCCCGCTGCCGTGTCCGGTGCCGTGGCTGGAGCCGCGCGCCAGCACGTTGAGCACCATCGCGTGGTTCACGCGGAACTGGGAGACCAGGGGCTCGGGATCGGCGTCGCGCAGGCGCTCGAAGGTGGCGTCGGTCCAGTTCACGCTGCCGGACGGCGCCTTCTTGCGGACGATCTTCTTGAGCTTCTTCGGGTCGTCGCCGGCCTTGGCCAGGATCTTGCGGTTCTCGATGACGTGCTCGGGCGCCATGACGAGCACCTCGCCCACGGTGTCGTACCCGGCGCGGCCCGCGCGTCCGGCGATCTGGTGGAACTCGCGCGCGCTGAGGTGGCGCATGCGCTCGCCGTCGAACTTCACCAGGCTCGTCAGGAGCACCGTGCGGATAGGCACGTTGATGCCGACACCGAGAGTGTCGGTGCCGCAGACGACCTTGAGCAGGCCCTTCTGCGTCAGGCGCTCCACCAGGCGCCGGTACTTGGGCAGCATGCCCGCGTGGTGCACGCCCACGCCGTGCCGCAGGAACTTGCTGAGGATCTTGCCGAACCCGGTGCCGAACCGGAAGGCGCCCATCTCGGCGATGATCGCCTCCTTCTCGGACTTGCTGGAGACGTTCATCGACAGCAGGGACTGCGCCCGGTCGACGGCGTCCTTCTGCGTGAAGTGCACGACGTACACCGGCGCGCGGTGCGTGGTCACCAGCTCCTGGATCACCTCGGTCAGGGGCTCGACCACGTACGAGAAGGTGAGCGGCACAGGGCGCTCGGCGCCCGCGACCTCGGCGACGGGCCGGCCCGTGCGCTCCTCGATGTCCTCGCGGAGGCGGGTGGTGTCACCGAGGGTGGCGCTCATCAGGATGAACTGCGTGTTCGTGAGCTCCAGCAGCGGCACCTGCCACGCCCAGCCGCGCTGGGGGTCGCCGTAGTAGTGGAACTCGTCCATCACGACCTGGGCGATGGCGTCGTCGTCGGCGGCGGTGTCGCTCTCCTCCGCGGCGTCGCCGCGCCGCAGCGCGAGGTTCGCCAGGATCTCGGCGGTGCAGCAGATGATCGGGGCGTCCGGGTTGACGGCGGAGTCGCCCGTCATCATGCCGACGTTCTTGGAGCCGAACGCGGCGACCAGGTCGAAGAACTTCTCGCTGACCAGTGCCTTGAGCGGTGCCGTGTAGTACGTGCGGCCGCCGCGACCGGAGCGGTGGGCCGCCAGGGCGGCGAACTGCGCGCCCATCGCGACCATCGACTTGCCGGAGCCCGTGGGTGTCGCGAGGACCACGTGGGACCCCGTCATGACCTCCAGGAGGGCCTCCTCCTGGTGCGGGTAGAGCGCGCGCCCGCCCGCCGCGGCCCACTCGCCGAACTTCTCGAACAGGACGTCCGGGTCGGGGTCCTTGCCCGTGGGCGCGGGCAGGTAGGGGATCAGGGTCCCTGCCGGCTTCGGGGCGCCCGACGTGGCGGGTCGGTCGGCGGAGGTGGGGGCGGTCGAGGTTGTCGACGTCGTCGAGGAGGGCGCGGTCATGATGTTGCCCATTCTTGCAGGGGGTGAAGCGGGACGACGATGTCGGGCGGGGTGCCGTCGTGGGCGGGCTGCCGGAGGGGTGGAGGAGACCGTCGTGCCGTGGTTGCGCCAAGGGAGTGCGACCACAGGGGGCCTCGTTGACGAGTTGTGCACAGATTTGAGTTCTGAGCTCTGCGGCGGACGTTTGTTCTCTACGGTGGTGGTGGATCGAGACGGTGAGTGCTGTCTCATGGGTGTCGGTCTGGTGCTCGTTCTGGGTTGTGGCCCGGTCTTGTTCGGGGTCGTGGTGGCGTGGGAAGGAGGTGACGGCCGTGGTTCTCGAGGTGACACATCCGGTGGGAGACGAGGCGGGTGCCCCGCGCGGGGTGGCGGACGTCGTCGCCGACCTGGGGCGGATCGTCGACGAGCTCGTGGAGGTGGCGGGTCCGGAGGCGCTGGACGTGCTGGAGTCTGCTGGTGCTGGTGCTGGTGCTGGTGCTGGTGTCGGTGTCGGTGAGGTGGCGGACCGGCTCACGGTCCTGTCGCCGGTGCTGCGCAGGGCGGTGCACCGCCTCGATGTGCTGCGGGTGTCCTGGCTGCCCAGGATCGAGGCGCACGGCCTGTGGGCGACCGATGGGTCGCGGACGTTCCCGGCGTGGCTGTCCCGGCGGGAAGGCGTGCGGTTCGGCACGGCGAGCCGCGACGTGAAGGCCGGACGTCGGCTCACCGCACACCTGCCTGCCACGCTCGCCGGCGCGCTGGCCGGCCGGGTGGGACCCGAGCAGCTGCGCGCGATGATCGACAAGGCGCCGACCTCGGACCTGCGCGCGGAGGCGCTCGCCGAGGAGGTCCTGGTGGACCCCGGTGTGACCGAGCTCGAGGTGATCGGGAGTGCCGGGCCCGACGACGGTGACTCCGGCGAGGCTGACGGGGGCGCCGCTGATGGTGACGCCGGACCGACCGGCGTGACGATGACGGGCGAAGAGCTGCTGCTGACCCACATCGACCTGAACACTCCGGACGGCTTCCGGCGCATCGTCGACCGGTTCGCCGACCAGGCAGACCCCGACGCCGACGAGCGGGGCTACCGGATCGCGAAGGAGCGCGAGCACCTCGAGCTCTCCAAGACAATGGACGGCTTCCACGTCAGGGGGTTCCTCACCGACGAGCACGGCCACGCCCTGAGCGCGGCCCTCGGGTCCGTGATGGGCAAGCCAGTGCCGGGCGACGACCGGACGGCGACCCAGCGCCGCGCGCAGGCGCTCGCGGACCTCGCGCGCTCCGCGCTCGACAACGGCCGGACCGGTTCGGGGGCCGCGGTGCGGCCGCAGATCAGTGTCCTGGTGTCGCTCGACGAGATGGAACGCCTGGTCGCGCGGGTTGGAAGCGGCGAGGCTGCGGGTCCTGGCACTGACGCCACCCGGGGCTCTGCTGGTGCGGCTGGTGCGGCTGGTGGTGGTGCCGGAGAAGCCGCTTCCGTGCGGCCTAGCGCAGCGTTCGAGTCGATCCCGCCGACACTGGCCGGAGACGGGCGCGACAGCGTCATCCCGAGGACCCTGTTCCGCCGGTTGGCTTGCGACAGTGCCATCACACGGGTCGTGTTCGGCCCGGACGGTGCGGTGCTCGACGTCGGGCGGGCGCATCGGACGGTGACCGGCCAGATGCGCAGGGCAGTGATCGCCCGGGACCGGCACTGCGTCTATCCGTCGTGCGATCAGCCGCCGTCGCGCTGCGAGGTCCACCATGCCGTCCGGCACTGGGCCGACGGCGGCGAGACTTCCGTGGCCAACGGCGCCCTGCTCTGCTACCACCATCACGACCTGGTCGACACGACCCACGTCGCCATGCGCTGGCGCGAGGGCGTCGGAGGGTGGGCCTTCACCGACCGGCACGGTCGGACGATCGCCGATCCCGCCGCACCAGCCGAGACCGCGATCCCGCTCGGTGCGGGCGAACCGCCGGACCGGGCAACGTGACGGCGCCCGGCGGTGCACCAAGTGCTTGTGACGCGGGCAGTGCTTGTAACGCAGGCAGTGCTTGTGACGCAGGCAGTGCCTGGTGGTGCCCGTTAGTGCGTGTGGCGGTCTCTGGTCGCTCTACCGAGTCGTGGTCGGTGTGACGCCGGCCGGCTCGTCACCCGTCGGCTGGTCGCCCGTCGGCTGGTCGCCCACGAACTCGTCGGCTGTCGGTTGGTCGCCCGCCAGCTGGTCGGGTGCTGGCCGCGCCGTTCCTGGTTCTGTGCCCGCGGACGCTGTGTTCGTGAGCGCGCCGCTGACCGGGTCAGTGCTTGCCAAGTCAGCGCTTGCCGGATCAGCGCCTGCCAGGCCAGCGCGCGCGGGGCCAGCACTCGCCGGGCCCGCGGCTGCGGGTGTTGCGCTCGCGGCAACCGTGTCCGCGGGGACGGGACTGGCGGGACCTGCGCTGGCCGGGCCCGCGTCCACGCGCTTCTCGCCGGCCTGCACCGCGATGACGCCCGCGAGGATCAGCGCGCCGCCTACGAGCTGGATCGGCTGCGGGAGCTCGCCCAGCAGCAGCCAGGCGAAGCCGATGGCGGACACCACCTCGAACAGCCCGACGAAGGACGACAGCCTGGGGCCCAGCAGGCGGCCCGCAGCGATCCCGGCGACGTACGCGAAGCCGGCGGTGATGATGCCGAGGCCGAGGACCGGCAACCACCAGGGCACCGCCGTGCCCGCGTAGACCGGCGGTGCCGTGCTGTACTCCAGCGGCATCAGCCCGGTCGCGCCGAGCACCCCCAGGGCCACGGTGGCGGTCGTGAGGCCGCCGGCGGCGAGGGCGAGCGGCGGCAGGCCCGTGTCGACGTTCGCGTTGATGACGAAGTAGGTGGAGACACCGAGCATCGCGACCAGGGCCCACGCGATTCCTACCGGGTCGACGGCGGTGGCTCCCGGCGCACCCGAGATCAGGTTCAGCACGAGCACCAGCCCGACGGCTGCGAGCAGCGTGCCGCCGATCGTGGCCCGGGTCGGGCGTTGTCCGTGGCGCAGCCAGAACCAGAGGACCACGGCCGCCGGGGCCGTGTACTCGATGAGCAGGGCCGGGCCGACCGGCATGTGCTGGACCGCCGAGAAGTACGCGAACTGGCAGCCCGCGACCGACACCGCGCCGTAGACCGCGATCAGTCCGAGGTTCTTCCGCACGGGCCGCCAGTCACCGCGCAGCGACACGATGCCGAGCGGGAGTACGACCAGGGTCGCGATCGCAACGCGCACGAGGACCATCGCACCCGGACTCCACCCGGTGTCGAGGAGGCCGCTGGCGAACACCCCGGACAGGCTGAACGCCACGGCGGACGCGCCGGCGAACAGCAGGCCCAGCGTGAGGTGCCGCGACGGCCCGGAGCTCGCGAGCCGCCATCTGTTCGGCAGGCGTCCTGCCCGAGGTGCGGGGCCCGGCCCAGGGATATCTGACTTCGAAACGCCAGTCCCAGAAGTCCCCGGCTCCGGGATGCCTCGCCCGGAGTTACCGGGCTCGGAGGTGCCCAGCCTGGAGATGCCCCGCCCGGAGTTACCCGGCCCGTTGGTGTCAGGTGTCACAGCGCCCATGAGTCCTGACGCTACGGGCGGGGCGAGTAATGTGTCAACGTGGTTTTCACTCATGACACCGAGGAATCGCTCCAGGCCGCCGTCGTGCTCGTGAACGCGGCCGAGCCACCGGTCTCGATCACGACGGTGGCGGACCTGGACGCGTTCTTCGCCGGGCAGGGGTACACGGGCCGCCACGACAGCACCCAGGCGGAGCTGGAGGAGGTGCTCGGCCTGCAGCCCCGGCTGCGCGAGCTGCTCACGGCGGACCGGGACTCCGCGGCCGGCCTCGTGAACGAGATGCTCGCCGACGCCGGCGCGGTACCGCAGCTCGTGCGGCACCCGCCGGCCGACTGGCACATCCACGCCGTGCCGAGCGATGCGCCCCTTGCCACCCGAATCCTGGTCGAGACGGCGATGGCGATGGTTGACGTGATCCGCGACGACGAGCTCTCCCGCCTCGCGGTCTGCGCTGACAATGACTGCGAGGGAATCGTTCTTGACCTGTCCCGCAACCGGTCACGCCGGTACTGCTCCACGACCTGCAGCAACCGCAATGCCCAGGCCGCCCACCGCGCGCGGCGCGCCGACCAGGCCGCGGCAGTTCAGGCGGACTGAGCAGATCGGGCGGACTGGGTGGATCGGACTGGGCGGATCGGGGGAGCGGATCGGGCGGAGCGGATCGAGCGAGCGGGCCGAGCGGATCGAGCGGGCCGCGTGAGCCGGGTGAGCCGGCTGGATCAGCCCTCGACCGTGTAGCGGGTCCGGCCCGAGGCCATGGCGGCGACGATCGCCTCTGCCACCCCGGCGACGTCCTCCGGCAGATCGCTCAGCACCGCCCCGGGCGGGCCGGCGGGGCGGGGCGAGCCGCCCGAGCCGGCTGAGCCGCCCGAGCCGCCCGAGCCGTCTGAGCCGCCCGAGTCGACCGAGCCGGCGGGGTCGACCGCGCCGGGCAGCGTCGCCCGGACGAAGTCGTCGTGCATGTGCCGGGCCGCGTCGAGATCCGTGAAACCGTGGCCCGTGCGCGTCTCGACCCGCTTCAGGCAGGTCTCCACGGGCGGCAGCAGCACCACGTAGTCGAGCGCCTCGACGCCGCTCAGCCGGGCGAACGTGGGCAGGAACCACGGGCCGATCACGCCGTCGTAGACGACGGCCATGCCGCCCGCCGCGAAGCCGCCCGCGGCGGCGGCCGCGGCACGGACGGTCGTGTCGTTCTGGGCGTGCGACTCCGGGAGCCACGGCGGGACCATCCCGCGCCGCAGGAACCGGAAGAACGCGTCGCCCTCCACCAGGACGCTCGGTTCCCACAGGTCGGCCAGCGCCTCGGACACCGTGGACTTGCCCGAGCCGGGAGGGCCGGTCACGACGAGCAGCCCCGGGGCGACGTCGTCGGCCGTCGCCCCGCTCATCCGAGGTCCCAGAGGAAGCGGTAGTAGGCCACGCGGTCCGGGTCCTCGTCGATGCCGTAGCCCTCGTAGACCAGGTGGTCGTAACCCTCGCCGTAGTTCCAGGCGAGGCTGTAGGTCGCGACGGCGAGGTCGGCCCAGCGGTCGGCGACGCCGAGGCCGCCGAGGTCCACGTGCCCGGCCCACGCGCCGTCGTCGTCGAGCAGGGTGTTGGGCGCGCAGGCGTCACCGTGGCAGACCACGAGGCGGTCGTGGTCGGGAGCGTCGGCGGCGCGGGCCCGCGCCTCGACCGACCAGCCGACGGCGGCGTGGCCCCGTGCGGCACGGTCCTCGGCGACGGCGATCCGGTCCTCGACGCTCCAGGTCCACGGGCACTCCTCGACCGGCAGGACGTCGTGGAGCGCCCGGAGCCCGGCCCCGATGGCCCGCGCCGCGGTCTCGGGTTCAGCCAGCCAGCGCGGGTCGACGGCGGAGCGGCCGGTCATCGCGACCGTCACCAGCCACTGAGCCTCGTCGTCGGACCCCACCTCGAGCACCTGCGGCACCGGCGTGTACGGCGCTGCCCAGCGCATCCGGGCGGCCTCGTTCGTCAGGTCGACGCGCTCGGTCGTGGCCCGGTCGCTGTAGGGCATCCACTTGACGAAGTAGGGGCGCTGCTGCGCGCCCGGGTCGACCTGGAACGTGAGGCCGCCCAGCTCGTTGCGCCAGGCCGGGGTGATGACTCCGTCGCCGGCCAGGTCACGCACGACGTCGGGCACCGAGGCCGCTTCGGTGGGGATGGTCATGGGGTCAGCGTGGCAGACCTGGTCGCCGGACCACGAAGTGAATTCCGCGCCTGTGCGCGGCGTGCTGGTCTCGCCTCCTCCGAAGGATGTACGTGCGCCCCGCAGAGATCGCCCGAACGGCCGACGCCGTCGCATCCCGGTCGGGACAGGCTCGGACCATGGCCACCAACCCGTCATCGAGCACGTCAGCACCGCAGGCGTCATCACTGCGGGCGTCGTCACCGCCGGAGTCGTCGTCGCCGGAGTCAGCGCTGCCGGAGCCAGCATTGCCGGCGACGGCGTCTTCAGGTCCAACGGGCGCGACCGGTCGCATCCTCGCGCTCGACGTCCTGCGGGGGATCGCGATCCTCGGCACGCTCGCCAGCAACGTCTGGCTGTTCAGTACCCCGGGTGGCCCGGCCGCGTGGATCTCGGACGGTTTCGCGACGGACGACCCGGCGCGGACGGTGCTGCAGGCCCTGTCCAACGGGAAGTTCCTCGCGCTGCTCACCCTGCTGTTCGGGGTGGGGCTCGAGCTGCAGTACCGGTCGATGGTGCGTCGCGGCATGCCGTGGCCCGGCCGGTACCTGCTGCGTGCCGCGATTCTCCTGGTCGAGGGCTTCCTGCACTACGTCCTCGTCTTCGAGTTCGACGTGCTGATGGGGTACGCGATCGCGTCCGTGCTCGCCGCCTACCTGATCGGGCGGAGCGACCGGGTGGTGCGGGTCTGGGCCGGCGCGGTGGCCGGCGTCTACGTCGTGGCGATCGCGGGCTTGACCGTGCTCCTGGCCATGACCTCGGACGCGTCCACTGCCGGCGCGTCCACGGCTGGCGCGTCCACGGCTGGCGCGTCCACAGTCGGCGCGTCCGGGACCGGAGGCGGGGCGTCCCTGTCGACGGCGAGCTGGCTGGACCAGGTCCTGGTGCGGCTCACCCACATGGACGTGTTCCGGATCGAGCTGTTCCTGATCGTCCCGTCGGCCACCGTGCTTTTCCTGGTGGGTTCGCGCCTCGTGCGCGCCGGCATGTTCTCCATGACGCCGGACGGCGCGCGGCTGCGCCGTCGGCTCGCGTGGATCGGGCTCGGGGTCGGCATCCCGCTGAACGCGCTGACGACCTGGGCCGGGCCGACCTGGGTGCTCGTCGACCGGTACCTGGTCCCGCCGCTGGTGGCGCTGGGCATCCTCGCGCTCGGCACCACGCTCGTCGCCCGAGCGGGGTCAGGGAGCCGGTCAGGGAGTCGGCCGGGGAGCCGCCCGGAGAGCGCGCTGGATAGCGGCCCGGAGAGCAGGCCAGAGGGCAGGCCGGAGGGCAGGCCGAGCCTGCTGCGGCGCGGTGTCGAGGGTATCGGGCGGACGGCGCTGTCCTGCTACGTGCTGCAGAACGTGCTCGCCTCGGTGATCTGCTACGACTGGGGACTCGGTCTCGCGGGCGGCGACGCGTGGCAGGTCGTGCTGATCTGGGCGGCCATCTCGCTGATCCTCATGGTGGCGGCGCCCCTGTGGCTGCGGCGGTGGTCGCGCGGCCCGATCGAGCTCGTGATGCACCGGGTCTACGACGCACGGCGCAGGTGATGCTGTGGGCCGGTCTGCCGGCGCGGGCGTTCCGCGCGGCGTACCCGGAGTGCCTCCTCGACGTCCCACAGGGCCCGGTAGTAGGCCGTGCGTTCGGGGTCGGGTGCCACGCCGTAGGCGGCCAGCACCAGCGGCTCCAGGCCGGGGCCGTAGCGGCGGGTGACGCTGCGCGTGGTGACCGCGATGTCCGACCAGCGGTCGGCCACTCCCAGGTCGCCGACGTCGACGTGGGCCGCGAACCGGCCGGCGCTGTCGAGCAGGGTGTTCGGGACCGTGGCATCGCCGTGACACACGACGAGGCGGTCCACGGGCGGCGGGTCGGCGAGGGCGGCGGGAAACCGGCCGCGGTCCGGTGTGGTGGCTGCGTTGGGTGCGGTGGCTGCGTTGGCTGGGGAGGGCGCGGGGGGCATGGGGGATGTCGAGAGCGCGGTGATCCTTGATGCCGCGGACGCCGCAGGCACCGGCGACGTCGCCGAGCCGGCAGCCGGACCGAGGCCGACACCTCGCAGGGTCGCGACCCGCAGCTCCGCGGTGCGGATGAACGGGCAGGTGTCCGTCGGGAGTGCGTCGTGGAACCGGCGCAGGCCCATCCCGATGGCGATCGCCGACCGCTGGGCGAGTGTGCGCCACCGCGGCTCGATGGCGGACGTCGCGACCGCGTCGTCCGCTTCGACGGCCTCGGTCAGCAGCCAGGAGCCGTGTGCGTCCCGCCCGACGTCGAGCACCCGGGGGACCGCGGTGAACGTGCCGGCCCAGATGAGCCGGTCTGCCTCGCCGACCGGGTCGGGGCAGGACGAGGAGCGGGGCACCCACTTGAGGTACGAGCTCGCGGTGTACCTGCGCCCGGGACGCTCACCCCCGGGACGCTCACCTCCGGGATACTGACTCCCGAGGCGCCGACCCCCGAGGTGCTGACTCCCGAGGTGCTGACTCCCGGTGCGCTGATTCCCGGGGTGCTTGTTCTCAGGGTGCTGATTCCGGAGCCGCTGGCTGCTGGAATACGGGCTTCCGGGGAACGGATCCGGCGCGGTCCGGGACGACGCCGCGCCCGGCGCCGTCCGCCGGTCCTCGAGGCGGGCGGTGAAACCGCCGTACTCGTTGCGCCATACGGGAACTACCGTCGCGCCGGGCCGTAGTCGTCCGGCCAGGATGTGCACGACGGGCGGTACTTCGACAGGCGTCGGACTGATGCCGACCAGCGAGCTCGACACGGCACCATCGTCCCATAGAGCGGGTGAAAAATGGCTCCGGGTTCACCGTGTGGGCGGGAACTGGGCAACATGGGGCGTCGGCTACTTCGGGTCGCCATCCACGTGTGAGCACCGCCGACGTGTGAGCACTGCCAACGGGTGGGCACCATCGTTGTATGAGTGCCTTGCGTGAGTGCCTTGCAGGAGCACCTTGCAAGCGCTGCCCCTTTGTGAGCACTGCCCCTTCGTAGGCGCTACCGCCGCCCTTGCGGGCGCTCGGAACGCCTCCGGGGCCGGGCGTCCGACGCGTGTGATGGCGTC